>NZ_JACJEB010000016.1:0-109699 GCF_014163845.1 Shewanella sp. SR43-4
AGCTGTGGCACCACCTGATCCCATTCCGAACTCAGAAGTGAAACACAGTATCGCCGATGGTAGTGTGGGGTCTCCCCATGCGAGAGTAGGTCATTTCCAGGCGCCAAATAAAACAGCAAGGCCACCTTAATAGGGTGGCCTTTTTGTTTTGTGTCTTAAACCTAAGCAATTAGTCAGTGTGGATGATATGCCCATGTCAGAGTAGGTCATTTTCAGGCACCTAATTGACTTGAAAGAGTCGTGAAATGGCCCGCTATTACATAAATAGTTCTTCATTTTGTAGTTAGTCGAGATTTTGGTTTATAGGGTATTAATGTGCGTAACACAGTAAAAAATAACTATGATCGATATACCCTTGAGAGAGTAGGTCATTTCTAGGCGACTTAATAACTTAAATGAGTGCCAGACAGATCGCCATTATATCGCTAATGCTTTTGTGTCTATTATTTGATATGTTAAAAAGCGTGAGATCAGCATTAGGTCGATATGTTCCTCATTAATTGATTCATGTATCAATAGAAACAATTACTGTTGTTGTTTATGCAAATGGGATACGACTTAATATGCTTTTGACTTGATATTTAATCGATAATACATAGATAATGTCACTCTAATTTGCTCATCTAAGTGCCTCAATGACGTCTCAATCTCATCCAGTAAAACAATGGCAACACCATCATCAATTCAGTCATCAGAACTCTGATGGTGAGCGGAATACCCTTTACGTACTTATTTTAACCATTATTACTATGTTAGCTGAGATTATTGCCGGCTCCATTTATGGTTCAATGGCATTATTGGCTGATGGTTGGCATATGGGTACACATGCTGCAGCATTTATGATTACTTTATTTGCCTATCGATATTCCCGCAAAAATGCTGATAACCCCCAGTTTTCTTTCGGTATCGGTAAAGTTAGTGTTCTGGGGGGCTTCACCAGTGCCATCGCTTTAGGTATGGTTGCATTGATAATGTTAGTTGAATCATTAGTTAGAATTATCAATCCAGAACAAATCTATTTTAACCAAGCTATCTTTGTTGCTTTTATCGGTCTTACAGTCAATATTGTTAGTGTATTTTTATTGAAAGATCATCATCACGCTGAGCATGAGCATGAGCATGAGCATGAGCCAGTACATCATCATGATCATAATTTAAGAGCTGCTTATTTCCATGTTCTTGCAGATGCTTTAACGTCTGTTTTAGCCATTGTGGCGCTAGTCTTTGGTAAATATATGGGACTGACATTCCTCGATCCTGTTATGGGTATAGTTGGCGCAGTGATTATTACACGTTGGGCATGGGGGTTAATGAAGCAAACGAGTCCAATCTTGCTTGATAATTCAATCGGGTTGGACAAGAAGTCACGAATAAAACACTTCCTCGAGCATGATGGCGTTATTGTTACTGATCTTCATATTTGGAAGGTAAGCGCTGAACATTATGCTGCGATTGTCTCGTTACTAGTCCATAGTGACATTGATGCTGTGCAATTAAAGCAACAACTTGAAAGTAAGTTTTCGCAACTTAGCCATATCACAATCGAAATTAATCAATGCCCACTGGCATCCTGTAAAAGCATAAGCTACTCATAAATGCCTTTGAACGGCTTACTTGTGTGAAAAAACTGCAATTGAGCACTTTATTTGAAAAAGTACTTTACCTTTGGAAGGGGGTTTAGCATAATGCCCCTCGTCAACAGGGGTGTAGTTCCAATTGGTAGAACAGCGGTCTCCAAAACCGATGGTTGCGGGTTCGAGTCCTGCCACCCCTGCCAAATTTAGAAGGCCTAGCAGAAATGCTAGGCCTTTGTCTTTTCCGTTGCTATTTTTTCCTGGCAAATCCGCACTCTGATTTCAGTCTGCAATATTCAATTTATCCTTTTAAGATTGAGCAAGTTAACTCTTCCTATATTACTCGGTGAGTAAATCTTTTCTATAACACTATTTAGTTCCTTTTCCCTTTATTTCTTTTAGTTCATTTGCGCTATCTTGATGCACTCCATTGGGTTAATGCCCGATATTAGAGCAAAATACGCAAATCCTCTTAATTTACAATAAATTTTAATCCATTTAAAAACATAGTTTTACCCTTTTTTTACCCATAATTGTGCAAATTTTTGTGGAAAACGTTTACCCTTGGTGTTATAAAATATCTGCTAGATGGATACATCTAGTTAACAAAATGGTTGTCGCGCTCTCTACTCTATAAAAATAAATGTTAAGAGAATGGATAAGATAATGAAAAATAATATATTCAAACTCAGTAAAGTCGCAGTTGCATTGCTCCCTTTATGCTATGTAACTCATGCTTTTGCTGCGGAAGATGATACTAAAAAAGAAACAACAGAGGTTGCTGCTACAGCTACTGCCGAAGAAAAAGTTGAGGTAATACAAGTTAGGGGGTTTGCCTCAACTCTAAAACAATCGCTGTTTAGCAAACGTACTTCATCACAAACAGTCGAAACAATTTCTACCGATGATCTTGGCAATATGCCTGATGTGACTATTACTGACGCTCTTGCTCGTCTGCCTGGGGTGGCTGCCGATCGCGATCGTGGTAACGCAAGTCGTATTTCAATTCGTGGTATGGGGCCTCGGTTAAATATGGCCACTTTGAATGGCCGTGAGATTGTTAGTGGTGAGCCAAGTCGTGATGTGCGCTACGAACAATTTCCTGCTGAATTGATTAATTCGGTTCAAGTGTATAAAAGTCCAACGGCCAGTAATGTTGAAGGCGGTATTTCTGGCTTAGTGAATATGGATTTTGTCAGTCCATTAGCGCAAAGCGAACGTAAAGTAACATTAAGCGCTAATGGTATGTACTACGATCTGGCTGATGAATTGCCAGATGGGCAAACCAATGGCTCTAAATTGAGCTTTAGTATCGTTGATAACATTACCGATAACTTAGGTTATGCCTTCGGTATTGCTTATCAGGATCAGCCTTCAGTACAACGTGGTACTAAAAGTTGGAATTACAATAATGGCGCTGATAGAGGCGATATTAACGATAATGGTATCCAAGAGTCTGCACCTTGGGGCGCACAGTCAGGTGATAAAGTTGGTACCAATAAACGCTTAGGCTCTATGGGGATCCTAGAGTGGCAGGCGACTGATAAACTAAAGCTAAAATACGATCTGTTTTATTCAAAGTTTAAAATTGAAGAACGTGAAGATCAAATGTACTTCAATGACTTAGGAAATTATCAAAGCAGTAAAAATTGGAATTATAACAATTCTGCAGCTCAGCCCGAGATCATCACAAAGGCCGACGGTAGTGAACAGCTTGTTGGAGGCGGGTTAGCCTATGCAAACCATGAGGTGCATAACGCAACTTGGTTCCAAGAAAACGAGTTGTTGAGTACAGGATTGAATGCGGTATGGGAAGGCGATATATGGCGCATTAAAGCGGATGTCGGTTTTTCTAAAGCACAAATCGATTCTGTATGGGTTGATATTATCTCTAGCTACAACGGCCCTAGTTATGATTTAGGTTGGAGTGTGGCCGATGGTAATAGTTTCAGCGCTGAAGTGCATGATAATTCGGCGGAAGGGTTAAGTGCAATAGACATCTCTAATCCAGATTATTACACCTTAGGGGCCATGGAATGGGTTGAGACGGCACCCGGTGTTTGGGAAGAACAAAATATTGGTATGATCGGCGATAATGACCGCGACCTGTCGGATCAAATGGTGAATACCCGTGTAGACTTTGAGCGTTATGTCGATTGGGGAATTTTTCAACAATTAAGCTTCGGTATACGTTATTCAGATCGCGAGAAGGAAAACCGTGTCATAGACTGGCAGAAAGCCGTTGTTGCTGATAATGGCTTAACTAATTACGGCACAAGCTATGCTCTTGGTGGTGGCTATAAGGTGCCTAACCTTTACGCATTAAAGGATTGGGATAAAGTCGCACATGATGCGTTTGGTGGGCTTGGTAGTGCTGATTATGCATTGCAAAACAGCGCCGATAAGCTCGCATCTTGGAATTTAACTGAAAAGAACAGTGCTGCCTATGTGATGTTAAATATCAACAGTGAATGGGGCGATACACCTTATTCGGGCAATATTGGCGTTCGTGTTGTAAATACTCGCTCAACATCAGAAGGTTATGAGCAATTGCTTGATGGCTCTTTAGGTTCTGCGAGTATTGATCATGAATACACAGAAGTGCTGCCATCACTTAACTTGTTGTTTAATATAACTGATGATTCACAAATACGCTTCGGCTTAGCACGTACTATGTCACGTCCTCCGTTGATTGAAATGCGTACCGGTTTTTCAATCGATACTACAGTAACGCCAAATACCGCTTCTGGTGGTAACCCTGAGCTAGATCCATATATTGCCAATCAGGTAGATCTTGGCTACGAGTATTACTTCTCTGACAGTGGTGCTATGACAGTGTCTTTATTCTATAAAGACATGCAGAGCCATATTGGTATTGCGACCAGCACTAAAACCTTGGATGGTGTCGCCTATGAATATAGCGGCCCAGTCAATGGCGATGGCGGTGCAATTAAAGGGTTTGAAGTCTTATACCAACAGGGCTTTGATTTCTTACCGGCACCATTTGATGGTTTAGGCATTTACGCTAACTATTCCTTCACTGATTCAGAAGTGGAAGAATTCACACCACAGGATAATCCATATGCTTTAGCAGGCTTATCTAAAAATGTCGGTAACGTGACCTTGTGGTATTACAAGGAAGGGTTTGAAGCACGAGTAGGCTATGACTACCGTAGTGAATACACTGGGATCAATAGCTGGGATCCAAGCGAAATCTCCTTATATGATGCCCAAGCTACTGTAGATGCGAGTATTTCATATCAGTTCACTGATAACTTTAAAGTGATGTTACAGGGGCAAAACCTGACTAACGAAGCGTCAACAAGTTATTGGGACAACGATAAAACCCGTGTAGCAGAAAATGCAGAGTGGGGTCGCCGTTACGTGTTGGGCTTTACGCTCTCTATGTGACCATAACTGAAGCGCTCACTTATGTGAGCGCCTTGGTTCATTTTTCACTACCGGGATTTCTAGTTTTTGGTTTATTCCGTTTATAAGGTACCTTGGTATGTATTTCAAGTTGTTGTTTGCAATTGTATTACTGTGTTTCCCCAGTGTGCAAGTGCAGGCTTCGCCAAAGGCGCAGACTGCTATCAAACTGTCGTTCAATGAGGATTGGCAATTCCAAAAGTCACCCGCACACGCAACCGTGTTTCAGCCTGAAGCTAAAGCATGGGAAAAGGTGAGTTTACCCCATACTCCTAAGCTTGAACCTTTGTTGGTTAATGACCAATGGCAGGGTATTGCTCTGTATCAAAAGCAATTCAATGCCCCTAAATCGTGGCAAGGACAAAGTCTTTACCTACGTTTCGAAGGCGCAATGAACTCCACTCGAGTGTGGTTAAATGATAAGCCAATAGGTGAGCATTTAGGTGGTTATCTGCCATTCAGTATTGATATATCAACTGCAGTAAATTACGGGGCTGACAATCAGTTAAGGGTGGAGTTAGACAATAACGATAATCCAACAACTGGTCCTAAACCGCTACAATTACTCGACTTTAATACCTATGGCGGTTTATACCGCGAGGTTAACTTATTCATTAAAGCGCCACTGCACGTCAGTGATGAGATGCTGACTAATTTACCTAATCGTGGCGGTTTACTGATTTCGAGCAAGATAGACAATAAGGCTAAGGCAAGTGTGGCCGTTCAGACCGATATCCGTAATCAAGGTAGTAAACCGGCTAACTTCACCTTAAAACAGGTGCTTGAGTTCGACGGTAAAGCGGTTGCAACAACAGCGCAAAGCT
This sequence comes from Shewanella sp. SR43-4, assembly GCF_014163845.1. NCBI lineage: Bacteria > Pseudomonadati > Pseudomonadota > Gammaproteobacteria > Alteromonadales > Shewanellaceae > Shewanella > Shewanella sp. SR43-4. Next base: position 5,828 of record NZ_JACJEB010000016.1, read on the forward strand.
ACACTTTAGCTGCCAATAGCCAGCAAGTCTTTGACCAGAGCCTAACGGTTAAAAAACCAAAGCTGTGGCATCCAACTCATCCAAATCTTTATCAATTAAATACTGAACTTTGGCAAGGTAAAACCTTGCTTGAGCGAAGCAATAATAACGTTGGAATTCGTGAGTTCGCCTTTAATGCTAAGCATGAGTTGCTGATTAATGGTGAACCCTATTTTTTACGCGGTGTTAATCGTCATCAAGATTATCCCCATGTCGGTTATGCCACCTCAAATCAGGCTGATTACCGGGATGCGATCAAAATTAAAGAGGCTGGATTTGATTATGTCCGTTTATCTCACTATCCCCATTCACCAGCTTTCATGGATGCTGCAGATGAATTAGGTTTAGTGCTGATTGATGACATATTAGGTTGGCAGTATTACTCTCCAGATCTAGCATTTGCTGAGCAAACGTACCAATCTTGCAAAGATTTAATACGTCGTGATCGCAATCATGCCAGCGTATTAGCATGGGAATGTTCGCTCAATGAAACTGAGATGCCACTGGCGTTTATTGAGCATTTAAAAGGTATTATTCAGGCGGAGTTACCTGGTGCTATGTCTGCAGGTTGGCAGACTCAATACGATATCTATTTACAAGCACGTCAACATAGAATGCAGCATTATCAAACACCTATTCAGCCGTACAATGTGTCTGAGTACGGTGACTGGGAATACTATGCGCAAAATGCGGGTCTTAACCAACAGTCATGGGCTGATTTAAAAGATGATGAACGCACCAGTCGTCAGTTACTCGGTGCGGGTGAGAAACGTCTTTTACAACAAGCGATGAACCTACAGGAAGCGCATAACGATAATCTTCACACTCCAGCGTTTGCTGATGGTTATTGGGTGATGTTTGACTATAACCGTGGCTATGCCAATGACTTAGAAGCATCTGGCATTATGAGTATTTATCGTCAGCCTAAGTTCAGTTATTACCTGTTCCAAAGTCAGCGTGATCCGGCGTTAACGTCAACCCAATACAATGCCGGACCTATGGTGTATATCGCTTCAGATTGGCAAGCGGACTCTTCGCCAAATGTTCGGGTTTTTAGTAACGCGGATGCCGTCGAGTTATGGTTAAATGGCAAATTAATTGCCCGTCAAACGCCCGATAACGGCGCGAATACAGACAAGCTGCTTCATCCACCCTTTACTTTTCATCTGCCACGTTTTGAGGCCGGAAAGTTGAGTGCGAAGGCTTTTATTGGCAATAAATTAGTCGCAACCCACAGTGTTAGCACCCCAGAAGCGATTCACGCCCTTGAGATTTCACTCGATACCGCAGGTGTACCTGTTAATCCTACTGGCAGTGATGTGTTATTTGTCAATGTCAGATTAGTTGATACTAATGGCACCACCGTTCCTATGAATGGCAAAGTCGTCAGCTTTGAAGCCGATAGCGCTATTGAGGTACTTAACCCTGAAGCGATAGTGACTGAAAAAGGCGTTGCTACGGCTTTAGTTCGAGTACATAACGGCGCCAAAGGCGCGCACTTGCGAGCAAGTTTCAACCTTGAAAATGCCGTTACACCTTTAACTGCAGAGTTGAAATTCTAATACCATGAATGAGTTGAGTAATATCATGAACCCCGAATTTGATCCGACTGAACACCCACATCGCCGCTATAATCCGCTGCTGGGAGAATGGGTTTTAGTGTCGCCCCATAGGGCAAAACGTCCTTGGCAAGGCCAAGTTGAGGCTGTCGATGACGCGCCAAAGCCGAGTCACGATCCGAGCTGCTTTTTGTGTTCGGGTAACACACGTATTAATGGTGAGGTTAATCCGAGCTACACAGATACGTTTGTTTTCACCAATGACTTTGCTGCGTTAAAAGCTGATACGCCAAAATTTCAACAAAATTCTCCACTGTTTCGCATGCGTACCGAACAAGGTGAGAGTCGAGTAATATGCTTCTCACCCGATCATGCTAAAACCCTACCTGAGCTCTCAGTTGATTCAATCATTAAAGTGATTGAAACTTGGCAGAGTCAGTGTGCCGATTTATCCCAGCGTTATGTTTGGGTGCAAGTGTTTGAGAATAAAGGCGCTGTTATGGGCTGCTCCAATCCACATCCCCATGGGCAAATTTGGGCCCAGACCCAACTGCCCACACTAATAGAGCGCAAGCAACAAAGTCAGAGTGAGTATTTCAAGCAACAGGGTACAGCCTTGCTTGCCGATTATGTGGAGCAAGAAGTTGTCAGCTGTGAGCGTTTGGTGGTGAGCAATGAAGATTGGGCAGTGGTTGTGCCTTATTGGGCCGCTTGGCCATTTGAAACTTTACTACTGCCACGTTTTGCAATTCAGCGTATGACAGATTTAAGCGCCAGTCAGCAGGCCAGCTTGGCAGATATTTTGAGCCAAATTACCATTCGCTATGACAATCTGTTCCAGTGTTCCTTCCCGTATTCGATGGGATGGCATGGTGCACCATACGATGGCGAAGCACATGATGAATGGCGCTTACATGCCAGTTTCTTCCCGCCATTACTGCGTAGCGCATCTGTGCGTAAGTTTATGGTTGGCTACGAAATGCTTGCCGAAGCCCAACGAGATTTGACCCCTGAGCAGGCCGCCGAGCGCCTACGTCAGTTGTCTCCCGTTCACTATAAAATGAAGTCTTAAACATGAATCAAGATACGTTGAACCTAACCCATAATAGCAATGATGATATCAATGCGATGAGCCAAACAGTGGCTCAGTCGGACATTATCGCCCTGCTGGAGCAGACATTTGTAGAGCACTTTGGTTATGCTGCGACACAAATTAGCCATGCACCAGGTCGTGTGAATTTGATTGGTGACCATACCGATTATAACGGTGGTTTTGTGTTACCCGCCGCGATTAACTTTGGCACTTGGATGGCAGGTAAAGCAAGAAATGATCGCACTATCAATGTAGTTGCGCTGGATTGTGATGGTGAACGCATTAGTTTTTCCCTCGATGATATCGCTTTTGATAAGGTTTCGTCGTGGAGCAACTATGTCCGCGGCAGTTTGATTGCACTGGCTAAAGCATTACCAGATTTTGGTGGTGCCGATTTAGTGGTCAAAGGTAATGTGCCACGCGGCGCGGGATTAAGTTCATCGGCTTCATTTGAAGTGGTGACCTTAAAGACCATGGCGGCACTGTATGATTTACCTTTATCTGGCGTACAAGCAGCCTTGATGGGGCAGCAAGCCGAAAACGAGTTTGTGGGATGCAACTGCGGCATTATGGATCAGATGATTTCTGCCATGGGTAAACAGCACAACGCTATGTTGCTTGATTGTCGTAGTCTAGACATTCAATACGCTCGTATGCCTGAAGATCTTGCCATCATCATAGTCAATTCCAATGTAAAGCGTGGCTTAGTTGATAGCGAATACAATACTCGCCGTAAACAGTGTGAACAAGCTGCAGCCTTATTAGGTAAAACCTCATTACGTGATGTGACCTTAGCCGAGCTTAATGCCGCAAAAGCGGATCTCGAACCGATACTTTATCGCCGAGCCCACCATGTGATCAGTGAAAGTCTTCGCACCTGTGACATGTTAGCGGCACTTAATCGTCACGATATGGCACAGATCAGCACATTAATGGCTGAGTCACATGATTCTCTGAAAAATGACTTTGAAGTCACCACTTCACAGTTAGATATTCTAGTGTCCTTGTTGGCCGACAAGCTTGGTGAATATGGCGGTGCCCGTATGACTGGTGGCGGTTTCGGCGGTTGTGTAGTGGCACTAACTGAACGTAGCCATGTGGATAACGTGCTTGCCACATTAGCCGAGGACTATCACGCGGCGACAGGGCTTAAGGCCGATGTCTATTTATGCCATGCGGTCGATGGGGCCTTCGTTGCCGTTTAGCGCATTAACATAAGATAAAACAATAATAAGAGTACAGAATATGAAGCTCGCTACACTCGATATCGCCATCATAGCCATTTACGCTATTGGTTTGTTGTTGGTTGCATTATGGATTTCACGCTCAGAGAAAAATCACGAGCGCAATACTGAAGATTACTTCCTCGCCAGTAAAGCTTTACCTTGGTGGGCGATTGGTGCCTCGTTGATTGCCTCGAATATTTCAGCCGAACAGATTATCGGTATGTCAGGTTCAGGTTATGCCATAGGTTTGGCTATTGCCTCCTATGAATGGATGGCGGCCATTACCTTACTATTGGTCGGTAAGTACATGTTGCCTATCTTTTTGAAAAACAAGATTTTCACTATGCCGCAGTACTTAGAGCAGTGCTTCGATAGCCGAGTAAAGACAGTGTTGGCGCTATTCTGGCTTGCGGTGTATGTGTTTGTAAACTTAACCGCTGTGCTGTGGCTCGGTGGTTTGGCGATTCAAACGGTCACGGGAATCGATTGGTTTACAGGCATGATGATGTTGGCCATTTTTTCAACGGCATACTCGCTTTATGGTGGCTTAAAAGCCGTTGCCTACACAGATATCATCCAAGTCGTGTTATTGGTGTTTGGTGGATTGATCTTAAGTTACTTGGCCTTAGATGCTGTATCCGATGGTGCGGGTGTGATAGCCGGTTTTGGTGTGTTGACTGAGAAACTACCTGAGCATTTTGACATGATCTTAAGCAGTGATAATCCGGCTTACATGAGTTTACCCGGCATTTCAGTGCTGGTGGGCGGCATGTGGATCATGAACTTAAGTTATTGGGGCTTTAACCAATACATTATTCAACGCGCATTGGCGGCTAAAGATATCCGTGAAGCGCAAAAAGGCATGGCATTTGCGGCTTACTTAAAGCTAGTGGTACCGGTTATTGTGGTGTTGCCCGGTATCGCCGCTGTTGTTTTATATCCCAACCTTTCTGCGCCCGATCAAGCTTATCCGTCGATGATAGAGCTGATGCCAGTTGGGATTAAGGGGTTAGTGTTTGCGGCGTTAGTGGCGGCAATTGTTTCGTCTTTGGCCTCGATGACTAACAGCATTTCAACCATTTTCACTATGGATATCTATCGTCATCTCAAACCGGCTAAATCACAAACCCATTATGTGTTTGTGGGCCGGGCGGCAACCTTAGTTAGCCTAGTGATTGCGATGATCATGGCGGAGCCGTTACTGGGTAAATTTGACCAAGCCTTCCAATATATTCAGGAATTTACTGGCGTATTTACGCCGGGTATTGTGGTGATTTTCTTAATGGGCATGTTCTGGCGTAAAGCGTCACCGGCAGGCGCCATTGCGGCGGCTTTGGGTTCCGCCGTAGGGTCATTTGTACTTAAGTTTACTTGGCCGACATTGCCTTTTATGGATCGCATGAGCGTGGTGTTCCTTTTGTGTTTAGGGCTCGGGGTGTTGGTGTCTTTACTGCGCCCAAGAACGCAGCCAAGTAATACTGTGGATTTAAGCCAAGTGTCTTTTGCGACCACGCCATCCTTTAATCTACACACTGCGATTATCGCGATTATTTTAATCGCGCTGTACACAACTTGGTGGTAACACGATGAAAGTATTAGTGACAGGTGGCGCAGGTTACATAGGTTCGCATACCGTTTTGGCATTATTACAACAGGACCACCAAGTGGTGGTGTTTGATAACTTGTGTAATGCCAGTGAGGTGCCGTTAGCGCGAATTGAAGAGATGACGGGCAAACATATTGAGTCTGTCCGTGGCGATATTCGCGATGAAGCAGCATTAGATGCGGTGTTTGAGGCGCATCAATTTGATGCGGTGATCCATTTTGCTGCGCTTAAAGCGGTTGGCGAATCAACCCAAAAACCGCTGGCTTATTATCAAACCAACGTACACGGCAGTGTGTGTTTGCTTGAGGCCATGCAGCGTCATCAAGTCACTGATTTTATTTTTAGTTCATCGGCGACAGTCTATGGTGAGCTGGCGATCGTGCCTTATCTTGAGTCAATGCCGCTAGGGTCTCCTTCGAGCCCCTATGGTGCGACTAAGGTGATGGTCGAGCGCATTATGGCCGATTATGCGGCCGCTAACCCTGAATTCAGGGGCGTATCCCTACGTTATTTCAATCCTATCGGTGCTCACGAAAGCGGTAACTTAGGCGAAGATCCTAAGGGGATCCCGAATAATTTATTACCTTATTTAGCCCAAGTCGCAGTGGGTCGCCGCGCCCATTTAAGTGTCTTTGGTGGTGATTATCCAACGCAAGATGGCACCTGTTTACGGGATTATCTGCATGTGATGGATTTAGCCGAAGGCCATACGGCGGCGCTTAATTGGTTGGCAGACCATCCATTGCAGCGTGGCATTGAAGCGTTCAACTTAGGAACGGGTCAAGGTGTGTCAGTGCTGGACATTATCGCTGCCTTTGAACAGGCGAGTGGTGTGCCTGTTCCCTATGAGATAGCGCCACGTCGCGCGGGCGATCTCGCTGCATTTTGGGCCAATGCCGATAAAGCCAGCACTGTGCTAGGTTGGCAAGCTAAACGCAATCTCACCCAGATGATGCAGGATACTTGGCGTTGGCAAAGTCAAAATCCTTCGGGCTACAGTGAAGAATAAAAGGAATTGTGCATGAAATTACTCACCAAATTAGCAGCAGTGCTTGCGTTATCACCTTTGTTACCGTTATTGAGCGCGAGTGTTTTTGCGGCTGATGCGAAGGTTGAAGACGGAGTGTTGTACCTAGACGATGGCAGTGAAGTGCGTCACTTTGGCGTGAATTACTCTGCGCCATTTGCCTTTACCTACCGTGCTATGGTTAATAGCGGTGTTGACATGCACGCCGCTATCGATATGGATGTGGCGCATCTTAAGCGTCTTGGGGTGACGGGCTATCGTGTGCATGTCTTCGACAGAGAAGTTTCCGATGTAAAAGGGAATTTAGTCGATAATGTTCATCTAGAACTGCTGGATTATTTACTGAATAAGCTTGCCGCTAATGGTATTCGCGCCATTATTACCCCGATTGCGTGGTGGGGTAATGGTTATCCTGCGCCGGATACTGAGACTCAAGGATTTGCTAATGGCTTTACTAAAGCGCAGATGAATACCGAGCCTAAGGCTATTACGGCAACGCACACTTATCTGAAACAATTCTTTGCTCATAAGAATAGTTATAGTGGTGTGACCTATGGTCAGGATGCCAACATTATTGCCTTTGAATTGTTTAACGAGCCGAGTCACCATGGCGATGTTTATCAGAGTCAAAGCTATATCGATGGTTTAATTAAGGTGAGCCATGACAGTGGCGTAACGAAACCGCTGTTTTATAACATTAGCGAGCAGGGCGACAACCCAGCCTTTGCAAAAGCGGTATGCGATTCTAATATCGATGGAATTGCCTATCAGTGGTATCCGACTGGGCTAGTAAAAATGAGCCGGATTAACAGTAATACTCTGGTCAATGTTGCCCATTACACCAATCCCTTCGCCGATATTGCGGCCTGTAAGACGAAGGCGAAAATGATTTATGAGTTTGATGCCGCAGATGTAACTGCCAGTGTCATGTATCCAGCAATGGCACGCAGTTTTCGCGAGGCTGGATTCCAATGGGCGACTCAGTTTGCCTACGATCCGGCAGTCATTGCGGGCAGCAATGCTGATTACAATACCCATTTTCTTAATCTACTTTACACTCCGTCAAAAGCCATCAGCTTTTTGATTGCCGGTGAGGTATTTAGACAAGTTCCTCGCGGTTTTGAGGGCGGTGCTTATCCGCAAAGTAATCACTTTGCTGACGTGAGCTTAGATTATGGCCACGATGTCAGTGTATTAAATCAGCCAGCGCGTTTTTATTACAGTAATAACACAGATGAAAAGCCACAAGCGCCTAAAAAGCTTGAGCATATCGCTGGCGTTGGCAGTTCTGCGATTGTTAACTATGACGGCAATGGTAGCTACTTTTTAGATAAGATCTCTGATGGTTTATGGCAATTAGAAGTGTATCCCGATGCCTTAGTGTTATCTGATCCACATCAGAATTCGAGCTTAAAACGTGAAGCCGTCCGTTTGTATCAAGCCTCGCGACATTTTAATCTGGCTCTGTCGGATTTAGGCCAGCATTATTGGCTGCAAGGTATCAACCAAGGTAATAGCGCTTCGCTACAAGCCAGCAAAGGCACAGTGCAGTTAACGCCTGGCAAGTATTTACTCGCTAAGGATAAATCGTTACTTGCATCAAAGCAGGGCAAGGTTGATGACCATTATTATCTGCCGCCTATGCCGCATCAAACCTTAGGCTTAGTGCACCAGAATGTGCAGGCGCTGAATCAGGGGGATGCGCTCTCCTTTAGCACCAGTGTGATGGACGCAAAAGCGATAGATAAGGTTGAGCTTTATGTGCGCTATCTTGGTGATAGTGAGTTTAAGGTGTATCCGATGCAAGCCCATGGCAGTCTCTATCTCCAAACCCTCACTGATGTCAAAAACTGGCAGCGCACTGGGGCGATTGAATATGCTTTTGTGGTGACTCAAGCTGCTGATCAAACAAGCTTTCCAGGTCATGCTGAGGGAAATCCAAATGAATGGGATTTTGTGAAGCGCAGTGGCGCAGCTTTTTATCAATTTGAGTGGCGTGCTAAAGGCACTCCGGTCAGCTTGTTTAATGCCACGCTCGATAGAGATAACTTAATTTATCCACAAAATGGCCGTAGTGAATGGCGTTTCCAAAGTGGCGTGCGCGATCAAGGACTTGGATTGCAACTTTATCTCCCAAATCTGCTGACATCTGCTACAGGTTCAGAAGCTGATAATATGCTCGTACGTATCTCATCAGCCAAAGATAATGCGCTTTCTCAACATTCCCTGAAGGGATACAATACCGTTCAGCTGCGAATCTATGCAGACCAAGCCAATGAACATGTGTCTGTTGCGCTGTTAAACGAGGATGGACTAGCCTATGGCGCGGTTGTTACATTGCAAGCTGGGTGGCAGTCTATTAGCATACCATTAGCTGATTTATCGCCAATGCCGACGGTATTAACAAAGGCTTATCCCATGTTTATGCCGATGAATTATCCTCATTCTGAACCCTATAGATTCGACGCTGAGGCGCTAGGGAAATTACAAGGTGTGCAGCTGGGGTTTGTGGCAAAGGATTATGAGATAAAGGCGCGGGACAAAGGCCATAATATTGTCTTGTCTGAAATAAATTTAATTAAGAGGTAAGTGCTATATCGATAAGCCGCGCGAGTAAGGGCTACAGGCATCAGCAACAAGATAATTCTGCGAGTGATGCAGTATGCCAAAGCCTAGATTTAGCTCCTAAAAAGTACCTTCAGTGGGTGCTTGGTGCAGGCTTTTTTGCGGCGTTTATCGCCCAGCAAGGGGTTGTGGCGTTAGCCTTACCCTATTATCAAATGCTGCGCGGCTTAGACCCTTTACTCTTAGGCGCTTTGCTGAGTTTACCTATCGTTTGTGGTGCAATGCTTTCGGGACGAATTATGTCGCTGTTGCAGCGACAATTGTGGACCGAGCGGCGGATAATATTAACCTGTGGTTGGGTAACCGCTTTGTTATTTGGCCTATTGTGGATGGTCCCAGCAGATTGGCCTATGGCTTGGCAGTGGGCTGTCTTAGTGATGTTATGTTTGTGCTATAGCCTATCCATGACAGTACTGATCCTCACCTTGAAGCTATTGGCCTTTCGTTTGGCCTTGATAAGTGATGATGGGCAAGGGATATTTAGTCGTATTACCTTGTTTGAAAAGATTGCCGCGGTGTTGTACTTTTGGTTATTTCCATTAACTCAGTTAACTTTATTTACTGATGCTACTAGTGGTGTGAGAATAATAGGCTGGCTGGTGGGCTTAGGCTTAATCGGCAGTTTATGTACTTTGGTGGCTTGGCAATTCGCCCCTGAGCGAGTGCGATTAGGCGATAGCCGGATGAAAATCGCAACAGATATGGCGCCAACCTTGAGCGTGCATACTCGCCGGCAGGTTAACCAATTACTGTGGATCTCGGCATTGCAGTTTGGCGCTGTGGGGATTTGTATCAGTTTTGACTATTACTTGCTGGTATATTTTATGTCTGCAGGTGACGTGACCGAAGGCTCAATGCTTAAAGGTGCGTTATCGAGTGGCTATGCGATAGCGGGAGCCTTGTATTTACCCATACTCGCCCATGGCGTTAAACAATGGGGTGCTGTGGTAACATTACAAAGAGTACTCGTATTTACGGTTTTTGGCTGTTTACTCAAATGGTATGTGTATACGCCATATGGTTATTGGGCTTTGTGGATTGATGCTGTGATTGGTGCCGCTATTTGGACGGCGATGACCTGTATTATACCCAATATGCTCACTGAACTGGGGCGCGATACAGGTCAAGATATCAGTCCTTATTTAGTCAGTCGTCACCATACAGTGATCAGCATGAGTTTAGTGTTGGCAATGCTAGGGTCTGGTGAGTTACTCAATTTAGTCGGTTTTGATGCCAGTTTAGCAGGCAATCAAACGGATAGTACCTTGTTTGCTATGCGTTTATTATTGTCTTTTGGCAGTTTTATTTTTACCCTTGGTGCCCTAATGATCTTGTCTCGATACAAGGCCGATAGGTTAATTCATTCATAGTACGATTTCCGGTTAAAGGGGATAAATTGGCTACCATAAAAGATGTCGCGAGAGTGGCGGGTGTCTCAATTGCAACTGTATCACGGGTTGTTAACGGCCAGGGCAAGGTTGGAGCCCAGTGCCGCACACGAGTGCAGAAGGTGATAGAGCAACTTAACTATCGCCCAAATTCGAACGCCAAAGCGCTTGTCAAACGCAGTACTAATACGATTGGTATCGTCACGCCGAATTTATCTATGTCTTTTTTTAGTAGTTTGGCCTGCGGCGCAGAACGTGCTGCTCGTGAGCGTGGTTATGGATTGATTATGCGTAATTCGCTTTATGAGACTCAGTCTGAAATCGATGCGATCGAATCCCTGCGTGACCAAAACTGTGATGCTATTATTCTCCACAGCGAATATTCGGATGAGTCGACTTTAATAGGCCTTACTGAACAAATCCCCGGGCTTGTGATCATCAACCGTTTTATCCCTAAAATTGCCGATCGCTGCGTTTGGCTCGACAATGTAACCAGTGCCCAAGAGGCGACTAACTACTTACTCGACCGCGGCCATCAAGATTTTGCGGTGATCACCAGTATTTACCAAAACCGCGATCCTGCGTCACGCATATTAGGGGTACGCCAAGCTCTGCTGTTGCGGGATATGAAGTTGCCCTTGGATGCCATTGAAGAGTCTACCGCGAATATGGAAGGTGGCGAAGCCGCTGTACAAGCCTTACTCGCAAGAGGCACACCATTCACGGCCATCTTAGCTTATAATGACTTAATGGCGATTGGCGCGATTCATGCGTTATTTGCGGCGGGAATTCGGGTGCCTGAAGATGTCTCTGTGATTGGTTTTGATGACTTATCGATTGCCCGTGCTTGCCGTCCTAGATTGACGACCATGCATTACCCGATTGAGGAAATGGCCAATTATGCTACAGATTTAGCGATTAAGTTAGCGTCAAATGCTACGCCTGAGTCCCGTAATACTCACCTTTTTTTGTCCAACTTAGTCGAGCGAGACTCAGTTGCAGCCTTAGTTTAAACACGTCCTCGCTATCTTGTTGATGGTGGAGTCAGGCTCGAATCCTCGTTCACAAGGTGGAACGACCTGACTCTATGATGTTCGTGATGAGGTACTTAGAGTGATTTTCCTCCAACAAACTGTCGAATCCCGCTTGTAACATTTAAGCCTGCGACTTAGGTAAATTGGTTTGCAACTTTAGTTGTGTTTAACATACAATCGCCAGCCAAATGAGTTGAGGAAGTATGGTTTGAATAGTGTGATGCAAACAAGACGCACCCTAGCAATATGGCTTGCCGCCATGTTGGTGCTTTTGTCTGTGGCCATTGCTGTTCACAGTATTACTCATGCCAATGAAGATCCTAAGTCTCATTGTTCGCTGTGCTTACATCAGCACCAGTTGCAACATGCGATAACCAGTACGCCCTTTCATTTTCAATTGGCTCAGCAGAGTTATATCTCGGTTGAGTTCCAAGCCATTTCCTTTAAACGACCTTTTAGTCGTTTCTTCAATAGTCGTGCTCCGCCCATAACAGCATAAGTTACTTTTTATTAGATATATCTTAATTAACTTTGAGCGTCTTGGCTTAGCTAAGACGTCGATGCTGTTTATTTTCGGAGTGAAAATGACCTCTTTTTATATTCCCAAGCGCGCTGCGCTGTTGCTGGGCGCCTTGTTTGTGCTCAATCCTATTTCAAAACTGTTGGCCGCAGAAGGCAGTCAAGTGAGTGATGTGGCTAGTGCTGTTGATACTGCTAGTGACGCGGCTCGTGATACCGCTCTTGGCACTGAGATTGAGCGTTTAAGTATCCACTATCGCCAAGCCTATCGTGGCAATGTTTCTGCAACTGAACTTCCGCAAGCGATAAGTGTGTTAGACGAGCAATTGATGAAAGATGCGGGACTGACAAGGTTTCAAGATGTGCTGGATTATTCCGCCAGTGTGGCGCGGCAAAACAATGGTGGCGGTTTGTGGGATAGCTTTTCCCTGCGCGGCTTTCCGGGTAATGAAAACATGCCATCGGGCTATTTAATTAATGGCTTTAATGGTGGCCGAGGTTTTAGTGGTCATAGGGATTTATCAAATGTGGCCTATGTCGAGATCTTAAAAGGTCCTGGTTCGGCGCTTTATGGTCGCTCGGAACCCGGTGGTACAGTCAATATTGTGACTAAGAAACCTCAGTATCAAACCAGTGGTTATTTAAAAGCATCTGCTGGAAGTTTCGATCAATATCGATTAGAGGGGGATGTGACTTCCGGCTTGACCGACAATGTGGCATTTCGGATTAACGGTGCGTGGCAGGAACACGATAGTTTTCGCGATTATGTGTTCAGCGATAAAAAAATCATCACGCCGTCTGCGCGTTGGCAGATTTCTGATAAAGCCTCGTTACTTTATGAAATGGAATATCTCAAGCAAGAACAGCTATTCGATCGCGGCATTATTGTGCTCAACAACGATATCAATACTGTGCCACTCTCACGTTATTTAGGTGAACCTAATGATGGCGCAACTGTGGTCAATGCCACTGGGCACCAGCTGACCTATGACTATCAATTAAATGATGATTGGTCACTCACCGCGGGCTATAACTATCGCGATTCTAGCTTGAAGGGCTTTTCCTCTGATGCTGAGTTAGCAAAGGGGCGCCAATCGCTATTTGATGATGGCCGCATGCTTACCCGGCAGCACAGATACCGAGATTATGCATCCGAGGATAACTCGCTACGTCTAGAGTTAAGTGGTCATGTGGATACCGGTTTTATTCGCCACAATTTACTGCTCGGTGCTGACGCCTATCACTATGATTTGAAGACGGGACTGTACCGCCACCGAGGCCGAAAAGGTGAATATGCCATCGATATTTTTGAGCCCCAATATGGCGGGACTCAACCCGAGGTCAGTTTGTTGTATGAGGATAATGAAACCCAACAGGCATGGGGGACTTATCTGCAAGATCAAATGGATTTAACTGAGAAATGGAAGCTGCATTTAGGGCTGAGATTCGACCGTTATAAGCAAGATATCGGTGAAGTTGTCAATGATACGTTATCTAAGCAAACTGAAAGTCGAGTTAGCCCAAAAGTGGGTTTAGTATATTTATGGTCTGATGAATTAAGTTTTTATTCCTCCTATTCTGAAGGCTTTTTACCGCTTTCTGGAACCGACTACACGGGTAAGCCTTTCGAAGCTGAAGAGAGTCAGTCGCTTGAGCTAGGAATGAAGTTTAATGGTAATTGGTTTACAGGCATAGGATTTGAAGGCATAGCAGTCACTGGCAGCTTGGCGGTGTTCGATGCGCAAAAGAGCAATATTTTGACCTCAGATCCTGTCAATGTTGGCTTTGCAGCCACCTTAGGGGAGGCAAAAAGTAGCGGCGTTGAACTTGATATCGCTGCCGAGTTGACGGACTCTTTACAGGCTAAATTATCCTACGCTTATTTGAATACACGTACCGCCAATGACAGTTTGAATCCAGACTGGGGCGAACTTATTCCTGCAGGCAGTCCTCTGGTCAATGTGCCAAAACATACGGCGAGTTTGCTACTGAAGCAGGATCTGAGCGGATTATCTATTGATGGTCACTTAGGTTTGAGCTGGCGCTATATTGACTCACGCCTTGGTGATTCCGCCGATCCCAGTTTTCAATTACCTGCTTATCAGCTGCTTGGGTTATTTATCAATACGCACCTGAGCGATAATCTAAACCTTGGGGTGAATTTGGATAACGTACTGGATGAGCATTATATCGCAAACAGTTATTCAGCACTTTGGGCTGTACCGGGTGAGCCACGTAGCATTAAGGTGAGTGTCAGTTATGAATTCTAATATCAGTTCGAATCCTTCGATGTCAGCCAATATTGCGGAACAAGCATCGAGTCCAACGCTTGGCCGAAGCCGTATCAATAGTATCGATATGATGCGCGGTGCAGTGATGTTGATCATGTTGCTCGATCATGCACGGGAGCGGTTTTTCTTTCATATGCAGGTGAGCGATCCTATGGATTTGAGTTCGACCTCTTGGGGGCTTTTTTTGAGTCGCTTTGCCGCCCATTTTTGTGCGCCGGTTTTTGTGTTCTTAACCGGGGTTTCTGCATGGCTTTATGCCAATCGTAGCCATGGCGAGCCACGTTCAGCACGTATGTTTTTGATTAAACGCGGACTGTTTTTAATCGCGCTGGAAATTTTAGTGATTAACTTCTCTAACCTCTCTTGGATGGTCAGCTATTACACCCTCTGGTTACAAGTGATTTGGGTGATTGGTCTGAGTATGCTAGCGCTCGCTGCGCTGATAAAACTGCCTAGACCTTGGATGGCTGTTTTAGGTTTAGCGATTGTTTTTGGCCATAATCTATTGACGCCTATTGGCTTTCAACCCAATGAGTGGGCTTATAGTCTGTGGACCATATTGCACGATCGCGGCTATCTCATCAGCGAAGGTGCGCTTAGGGTTAAGGTGAGTTATCCCGTGCTACCTTGGATTGGGGTGATTTTACTGGGCTATGTGGCTGGGCCAATTTTCAGTCAAAAATCCAATGGTAACCCGCTTGAAGCCTCGCAGCGCCAGCAAACACTGTTGAAGTTAGGAATAAGCTGCTGGGTACTTTTTGCCGTACTACGCGGGTTTAACCTTTATGGTGAAACCTTGCCTTGGCAGGCGGGATCGAATTTTGGTGAAACCTTAATGTCGGTCGTTAACTTAACCAAATACCCGCCATCATTAAGCTTTTTACTGGTGACCTTAGGCGGGATGTTTTTCTGCTTAGTCGCGTTTGAGCGGCACTTTGCATCAGACGGGAAAGCTGATGGGAGTTTAGCGCGAGTCGGCCATTGGTTGTCTGTGTTTGGCTCAGTACCGATGTTTTTTTATATCTTGCATTTGTACGTGCTGTTATTGCTTTATACCTTAGCGAAATTCACCTTTGGTGCTAATCATGGTGAATTTTATGGAGTCAATAGTATCGGCTGGGTTTGGTTGATTGCAGCTTTGTTAGCCGTCGGACTCTATTATCCTGTTAAACGGTTTAGCCAGTATAAAAAAAATAGCACTCAGGCTTGGATAAAGTACCTCTAAGCCTAAGTGCTTCTAAACCTGAGTGATGTTGTTTTAAAGGCAAAAGTCGCCAAGCAGTCATGTTTGGCGACTTTTTGTTTTGGTTAGCACAATAATCCATTTAGCCAATTATTTTATGAATAAGCTATGCTGTATTCAGGCATTTTTTCATCTAGCTGAATACCTTGGATAAGCAGTTTCGCAGTCGTTTCATCATTGGCTCGATTTACCTGTGAAAACTGTGTGTCTTAAGATACAGGCTGTCGGTCAATGCTTGGTTAAGACTCGCGGTGATTTCACCTCTGTTGGCTTGATAGCTAAGTTAATCATGGCGTCATCCTGCTGTTGTTTTGCTAGAGTGTTCAGTCTAATCTTATGATATTCAATGTGAAATGAGTTAAGTCCATTGGTATTTAAAGGTTATATTCCAGAAACTATCTATCCTATAATCGGCTTGATACCATCTCCTTTAGCCGTGTTGCACTAACAATAACGTGCTAAAACTGCTATTCTAGCGGCATATTGTGAGTCGATAATTTAATTGAATAAAACTGACCCTAATGAATAAATCAGCCTATTTAACTGCCATGAATGTGACCACTTGGCGAGTGCGCGATACTAAGGTAAAACCTTATTTAGTGATTTGGGATGAAAACGGTGAGTTACCTGAAGCTGAGCCGCTTATCGACGCCGTGCTTAAGCTTATCGATGTAAAACGCGAAGAGTGTGACTTTGACTGTGAGCCTCATACGGGTAAACAGATTGTTTGGGATTTACGTCGTCATAAAGTCAGACCACGCACTGCATGGCTTCTATCAGAACCTTTAGCTGATTTATTGGTGGGTTGGCAGGCTAAAAGCGCCCTTTGGCAGCAGATTTACCAATGGCGCGAGCAAGTCAGCGGCCAAGCTAGGGGCAAGTCATAACTCAAATCTCATCAATCAGACTGAACTCAGTTTTTAACAAACCTTTGCTTGTGAACAGATTAATCACACATTTTTGGGAATATATGCTTTGAGCCCCTCTTTAGTAGATAGCCTATCCTCAGCGCAGCTTACCACGCCACTCACTTTAGGTTTGCCTGTGGAGCTTGTCGCGCTGGCACCAATCGATGTTCCTCAAATGGCGCAGCTTGAATCTTTGGCCCATAGCCATCCCATGAGCGCGGGGAACCTTGCCGATTGTTTCGGGCACTTGTACCGGGTTTTAGGTTTAAAGCTGAGTGCTGACTTAGCTCCTAATACTGATGCTGCTGTCAATTCTGATTCAGTCGAAGGCCTTTTGGGGTTTGCGATAGTGCAGCAGATAGTCGATGAAGTGACCTTACTGGATATTTGTCTATTACCGAGCCAGCAGGGCAAAGGCTACGGCAAGTTATTATTGAATGCTGTTATGGCTTCGGCTAAGGCGTCTGGCGCTGTAGTGCTGATGTTAGAAGTGCGAGAATCCAATCTTGCAGCCCGTACCTTGTATCAAAAGGCAGGCTTTATTGAATCGGGCCGTCGTAAAGGTTATTACCTAATAGAGGGCGGTAAAGAAGACGCGATCTTGATGGATTTAGCGATTACCCAAGAATAAGCTGTGTATTAGCAACCATGTCGTAAAACGATAGCTATGCGAACAATTTTCATAAACAACAGTCATAAAAACTGTCATAAAAAAAAACAGCGCCTAAGCGCTGTTTTTTTTATGGTTAATCCTGGTATCTACATAAGGATTATCTGTATCTAAGCGATAAGGTTATTTAACTTCTTTACCTTGGGCTTGCAGATCGGCATGGTAGCTTGAGCGCACTAATGGGCCACAGGCTGCATGGGTAAAACCTAACTCATCGGCTAAGGCTTTAAGCTGGTCAAACTCTGCTGGCGGTACATATCGTTCAACTGGTAAGTGGAACTTAGAAGGCTGTAAGTATTGGCCCAAAGTCAGCATTTCAACCTTGTGGGCACGCAAGTCGCGCAATACTTCGGCTATTTCTTCGTTAGTTTCACCTAGACCCATCATTAATCCAGACTTAGTCGGAATCGTTGGATGACGCTCTTTAAAGCGTTTTAGTAGATCTAGTGACCACTGATAGTTAGCACCTGGACGTGCTTTGCGGTAATGAGCTGGAGCCGTCTCAAGATTGTGATTAAATACATCAGGAGGCTCTGTCGCTAAAATATCTAACGCCGCATCGATACGACCACGGAAATCAGGAACAAGAGTTTCAATCTTGATTTCAGGGTTTAATAAACGAATTTCGCGAATACAGTCAGCAAAATGCTGGGCACCGCCATCACGTAAATCATCACGGTCAACAGAAGTGATCACCACATATTTTAACTTCATGTCTTTGATCGTTTGAGCTAGTTTTTTAGGCTCATCGGCATCAGCTTTGAGTGGGCGACCATGGGCGACGTCGCAGAATGGACAACGACGAGTACAAATCGCACCCAAAATCATAAAGGTCGCGGTGCCGTGGTTAAAGCATTCTGCCAAGTTTGGGCAAGACGCTTCTTCACACACTGAATGTAATCCATTTTTACGTAATGCCGCTTTGATATCGAGAATACGTTGATTTGATGCAGGTAATTTTACCCGCAACCAATCAGGCTTACGCAGCATCGTTTCGCGCTCTGATGGCACTACTTTTACAGGAATTCGAGCGACTTTATCGGCATCACGTAATTTGACACCTGGTTGTAATCTTTCAGGCCTATTCATTATTCTGCTAATCCTTGATGATGTACAAGTTGTTGGTAGCCCATAATTTGGCTAAAGGTTTGGATTAATTTATCACCAGCTTCAAGCACTGTTTGTGGACCACCCAATGCTTTACATTGCACCATTTCTAAACCGGCATATCCGCAAGGGTTGATGCGCTGGAATGGGGCTAAATCCATGTCGACATTAAGTGCTAAGCCGTGAAAAGAGCAGCCTTTACGAATGCGTAATCCTAAAGAGGCTACTTTTCGTTCTGTGACATAAACACCTGGAGCGTCAGCTTTTGCGTAAGCATTGATATGGTAATGAGCAAGCATATCGACAATGCTCTGCTCTATATTATTCACTAGCTGACGCACACCGAGTTTATTACGTTTTATATCGATAAGTGGATAAACCACTAATTGGCCCGGTCCGTGATAAGTCACTTGACCACCACGGTCTACTTGAATGACCGGAATGTTACCTGGGTTGAGTATATGCTCACTTTTACCTGCCTGACCCTGGGTAAATACCGGCTGATGCTCAACAATCCACAGTTCATCATGGCTATCGCTATCACGAGTGTCAGTATATTCCTGCATTGCATGCCATGTCGATTCATAGTCTTGCATGCCAAGATGGCGAATGTGCAGTGTTTGTGCTTGCAAGGGCAACGTCTCCCCCAGATAAAGGTGTGTGTCCATCAGATCAATGGATTAATAGTTGAGTATCATACGCAAGTTTATTGTTAAAGAAGACTCATTTGGATCTTACAGTACACGTTTTACGCCTTCAATTGCGGCAAGATCAATGTACGCTTTTTCAATATGTTCTTTGCTAGTAACCGTAATACGGATAGTGACTGAATAGTAACTGCCTTTACTCGATGCTTTTACACTCGGAACGTAATCTCCCGGTGCCAGTTGTTGTGCAACCGCAACGACACGATCGGCTAAGGTATCATCCGCATCCCCGATCACTTTAAAAGGGCACGAATTAGGAAATTCCATTACTTGGTCAAACGTTGTATTTAACATTTAGCTTACTCAATTCTGTTTGGTATTACTTATATGGTGGTGATTATACCCGATTCAAGCCTGATAGATCTGAAAAATTAAAGCCGCTGATTAGGCGGCTTTAATTAGCTGATTCACTTATAGATCTATTAATAGAGTGTGTAAATCAGTTTCATTACTCGAACCAGCTTGCGAACATTTGTTTGAAGTAATCCATTAATTTACTAACCCAGCTGCCTTCTTGGACTTCATTTAGCGTCACCAGTGGGAACTGAGCAATATCTTTTCCGTCAAGTTGGAAAAAGACACGGCCTACAGTTTCACCTTTGGCAAGCGGTGCTGTTAATGGTTTGGTTAATTCAAAGTTCGCTTGTAAATCTTTTGCTTGACCACGGCTAATGGTGATCGGGGTATCTGTCATCACACCAAGATCAACGGTTTCTCTATCGCCGTACCAAATTTGTTGAGTGACGAAAGTATCGCCAGCTTTGTAAGGGGTAATGGTTTCAAAGAAACGGAAACCATAATTAAGTAGTTTCTTACTTTCAGCTTTACGCGCAGATTCACTTGATGTGCCCATGACTACGCTGATAAGACGCATACCATCGCTTGTACCCGAGGCCACTAAGTTGTAGCCCGCTCCAGATGTATGACCTGTTTTGATACCATCAACATTTAAGCTTTTATCCCATAATAAGCCGTTACGGTTATATTGTTTGATTCCGTTATAGGTAAAAGACTTCTCTGAATACACTTTGTATTCATCAGGCACGTCACGGATTAATGCTGCCCCTAAAAGAGCCATATCATAAGCGGTTGATTTATGATCTTGAGCATCTAAACCATGAGAGTTTTCAAAGTAGCTGTCTTTCATGCCTAACTGTTTGGCCCATGAATTCATTAAATCAACGAATGCGCCTTCTGTTCCAGCAATGTGTTCAGCCATTGCAACACAGGCATCATTGCCTGATTGAATGATGATGCCACGATTTAAGTCGTGTACTTTGACCGTTTTACCCACTTCAATAAACATTTTAGATGAATCAGGGAAGTTCTTTGCCCAAGCATTTTTGGTAATAGCAACATCGTCATCTAATGATACATTGCCAGCTTTAATTTCCTGACCAATCACATAACTGGTCATCATCTTAGTCAAGCTGGCTGGGTTTAAACTTTCGTAGGCATTTTCTTCAGCTATAACTCTGCCAGAATTATAATCCATTAGTACATAGGCTTTAGCCGCAACACTTGGTGCGTCTGGCGTCACCATAGGTGCACGATTTGGCATTGGACGTACATCTGGTTGTGGCGTTGCAGCAAGTGAAGAAAAACAGACAACTGATGCAAAAAGCATAGTTGATAATTGAGCGGTTTTGGATGTCATCATGAAGTTAGCACGTCTCTAGTTAGTCGAAGAAAAGACAAAGATCGATTGGTATAATGATAGATTATACATTAGTAGGCAGTCATTTCGCATTAAGGTTCATTCATCCAATGTAAATGAACCTTAATGTTGTCATTTAGTGCCGTTATTGTGGTTTACGGTACGATAAAGCTTTGTGGATAGCCATCAGCTTGGACACGATCGAGCAACTTATTCGTTAGATGAATTTGCTGTATGGGTCCTAACTGTAATTTATGCATACCATTAACGGATGTTACCCGAGAGGTTACGGCATATTTAGTTTCTAACTGTTTAGCCAACATATTGATGCGAAGTTTATCTTGTGAGGCGGCAACTTGAATAAAATGATTATCGTTATCTTTTAAATCGCTGATAACTCGCTCTTCTGGTGACGGAATGTAAACGGTTTCGATGGCCACCTTTGCCGTTCCTCTGGCCAGCATACCTAAGTGATAAGCCGCCGCATAAGAAAGATCAATCACTCGACCATGATGAAATGGTCCACGATCGTTAACACGGACAATAATTTGCTTATTATTCTCTAAGTTAGTCACTTTAACATAACTCGGTAAGGGCAAGTTTTTATGTGCTGCAGACATGGTATACATATCATAGGTTTCACCATTTGACGTTAAATGGCCATGAAACTTTGAACCATACCATGAGGCATTACCTTGTTCTTTAAAGCCCTTGCCACTGTCGAGCACTTGATAGCTTTTACCTAATACAGTGTAGTTTCGATTGCCTTGTCTGCTGTAAGGTTCGTATTTAGGCTGGGCATTTTTCACCAAGCTAACGTCAGGTGCGTCATCTGGATAACGGTCATTAGCCATTTGATAACGGCTTTTTTTACCTGAAGTGTTTTTCCCTGCCTCATTTGATGAGCAGCCTAACAGTAATAGACTGCTTAGTATCATTAGCAGGATGAAACGGCAATTAAAGTCCATGTTGATTTACCGATTTGTAATGTGCATTAAGTTGTTGGCTGAATTGATATACCGCCATGGCATAAAGTGGGCTTCTGTTATATCGGGTAATGACATAAAAGTTTTTCAGTCCTAGCCAATACTCTGCTTTATCAGGTTGATCTAATTTGATTAATAAGGCTTTTTGAGAAGCATCCAAATCTTGGTTATCGGCTAAACTTAATGTCGGGCTAAGGATATCCGCTACCTTGTAGTGCAGTTTTTCTTTAGTCCAAACATTAGCCTTGGGGGCTGTGCTTGAGGTGTGATTGAGCAATAGCGCCACAGGTTGGCCTTTTTGCCAACCGTGTTGATGAAAATAGTTCGCTACACTGCCAATGGCATCGGCTTTACTGGTTAATAAATCTCGGCGACCGTCACCGTCAAAGTCGACAGCATAATGGCGATAACTTGAAGGGATAAATTGACCATAACCCATAGCGCCAGCATATGAACCTTTTAAGGTGCTGTTATCAAGCTTTTCTTCTTTGATTAGTGCCATTAAATTTGCGTATTCACTGCGAAAAAATGTAGCTCTTGGCGGATAATAAAAACCTAAAGTATAGAGTGCATCTTGTACACGATAGTTACCCATATAGCCGCCATAAAAGGTTTCGATACCGATAATGGCAACAATAATTTGCGGGTCAACGTTAAATTTTTCAGCAGCTTGACTAATAATCATCTGGTTTTCTTGCCAGAATGCTAAGCCTTTTTCAAGGCGCTTGTCGGTAAGAAAAATAGGATAATATTGGTGCCAAGGTTTGGCTTCCCAAGGTTTAGTCATGGCATCTATGATGCTCTGGTCGAAGGTGGACGTCGATAGGAAATGTTCTACATCTGCTTTACTGGCGCCTTTTTCGACCTGTTGTTTCACAAATGCATTTTGTAATGCTTGAGGATCATTTTCTGTTGCCGCGTTGAGGTTGAACATAATGCTGCAAAGTAGTGTAAAGCTGGCGATTTGAGCGGTTATTTTTATCATAGTTAAAGTTGATCCTATCGGTCGACAAATCGTCTGTGGGTGTGAATGCTCATTAAAATACCGAAGCCCGTCATTAAGGTTAGCATGGAGGTTCCACCATAACTTATCAGTGGTAAAGGTACGCCAACCACAGGTAAAATACCTGATACCATACCAATGTTAACAAACACGTAAACGAAGAATGTTAAGGTAATACTTCCGGCCAACAAGCGTGCAAAGCTAGTCTGTGCTCGTGAAGCGATAACTAAACCTCTGCCAATCACAAATAAATACATAGCAAGTAATACTAAGCTGCCAATAAGTCCAAACTCTTCGCCTATCACGGCAAAGATGAAGTCAGTATGTCGCTCAGGTAAAAACTCTAATTGTGATTGAGTGCCATCAAGCCAACCTTTCCCCCAGATCCCACCAGAGCCAATGGCAATTTTAGATTGGATGATATGATAACCCGCGCCTAAAGGATCTTGTTCAGGATTAAATAAGGTTAATACTCGAGTACGCTGATAATCGTGCATCAAGAAGAACCACAACACAGGTAAAAAGATCAGAATAGCGGCGATAAACCCGCCTACAATTAACCAGCTCATACCCGACAAAAACAGGACGAAGACCCCTGATGCTGCCACTAAAATAGAGGTGCCTAAGTCAGGTTGTTTGGCGATTAATAGTGTTGGGATCAGTAAAATAATCACCCCGCCAGCTAAGTAACGTTTTTTGGGCGGTAATGGGAACTTACTGATGTACCAAGCCATGGTGATCGGGAAGGCCAGTTTAATTAATTCCGATGGCTGAAACTCCATGAAACCGAGATTTAACCAACGCTGTGCGCCTTTATTAATGGTGCCAAATAACTCTACGCCCAACAGCAATATTATTCCGGCAATATAAATAGGGAATGCCCAGCGTCTGAGTATTTCAGGGTTGATTTGTGCAAAACAAAACATCACGCCTAGGGATAGCGTCATCCGTACTAGTTGACGCTCCATCATGGCAGGATCTTCACCACTGGCGGAGTAAATAATAAAAAGTCCGAACCCCATTAGTATTAATAAGCCAATGAGCAATGGCAGATCTATGTGGATGCTCTGCCAAAACGATTTTTGATACGGATGATTATTCATGGTTTTACCGCCCATTCGTCGCGTAACATATATTCATCGAGTAATGCTCTTGCGACCGGTCCGGCATTTTTTCCACCCCATCCCGCATTTTCAAGTACCACAGCCAAAACAATACGAGGATTTTCATAAGGTGCATAAGCAACCACTAATGCATTATCGCGTAAGTGATCCGCTACTGTGTCGGCATTATACTTTTGATCTTTACCAACACTAAATACCTGTGCCGTACCTGTTTTCATCGCCGCGGTATAACTTGCATCAGTAAAGTGCGATTTATCCGCAGTTTGGCGCATAGCCTCATTAATGATGTCCCAATTATTCGGATCTTTAAGCTCTATTGGTATTTGCTCATCAATGGGAGAATCAATTTTAACGGTACTATTTTTAAAGGATTTTAATAGATGAGGTGTAAATCGCTTACCTTTATTAGCCATAATGGTGACCGCATTAGCAAGCTGTAACGGGGTAGTTGTCCAATAGCCTTGTCCAATACCAACCGAAATGGTATCGCCGTTATACCAAGGCTGATTATAACGCATTCTTTTCCAGTCTCTAGAGGGCATAACACCATCAGATTCTTCAAAAATATCAATGCCAGTGCTTCTACCAAAGCCAAAGCGATCCATAAAGATAGCCATTTTATCAATGCCAACTTTGTAGACAAGGTCGTAAAAGAAAATATCACAGGACTCGACAATGGCATGGTAGATATCTACCCAGCCGTGGCCCCATTTCTTCCAATCGCCCCATTTACGATCGACTCCGGGCATTTGCCAATAGCCAGGATCCCAAATACGCGTGCGTTCACTAATGATTTTTTCTTCTAAACCAAGTAATGCTACATGTGGCTTGATCGTTGATGCTGGAGAGTATTGCCCTTGGGTTGCACGGTTAATTAATGGCCGCGATTTATCATTTAACAGGTCATTATAGGCTTTAGAGGTAATGCCATGAACAAATGGATTAGGATCATATGATGGGCTGGAGATCATCGCTAAAACACCGCCATCTCTGGGATCTATTGCGACAACAGAGCCTTTTCGGCCATCTAACAGTTCCATGGCTTTTTGCTGTAGTTTGAGATCGAGTGTGAGATAGATATCTTGTCCCGGTGTCGGCGGTGTAACTTTGAGTGTACGGATCACTCTGCCACGATTATTCACTTCTTCTTCGAGGTGACCAGGAGTGCCATGAAGCAAACTTTCATAAAACTTTTCAATACCTTGCTTACCAATATCTTTGGTTGCAGCATAGTTTTTCCACTGACTACCTTTTTCAAGTAATGCTTTATCTCGGGTATTAATTTTGCCCACATAGCCAAGTACATGGGTTAATAATGCATTGTAAGGGTAATGACGCTTAAGGCCCGCTTCAACGTAAATACCGGGAAATTTATATTGATTGACACTAAAAATAGCGACTTCTTCGTCTGTTAACTTACTTTTGATGGTTAACGGTTTAAAGCGACGATGAAACTTTAGGTTTTCAGTGATACTTTCGCGATCATCTTCTGAAAGTTCAATAAAGCTATTAAGCTCATCTAACGTCGCTGTCATATCATCGACTTTCTCTGGGATGAGTTCTAGAGAGTAATAAGGTTGGTTTTCGGCTAATAGCACGCCATTACGGTCATAAATAAGTCCTCTACTTGGTGGCGTTGGAACGACCCGAATACGGTTATCATTTGACCGAGTTTCATAATCTTTATAGGAGACAACTTGAAGGTGATAAAGATTGGAAAATAATATGCAGAGTAATATAAATACGCAAAGAAAAGTGAAGAATGCCCGGCGCTTAAATAGCGCGGCTTCTGCGGCGTGATCATGCATGGTAATGCGCTTTTTTGGCGGCACTTATGCTATCCCCGTCGTGACCAAATTAAAGGTTAGATTATTAAAGGCCACAGTATCAGCTGATAAAAATGAAAAATAGAGCTGCATGATAATCATTATCTGTAAACTAAGTTATTCATGCGACTGAATTTATTCTCTATGATACGGATGATTGTTATTGACGCTCCAAGCTCGGTATAGGCTTTCTGCTACGATAACCCTAACCAAAGGATGAGGTAGGGTTAGTGCAGATAAACACCAGCTTTGGTTGGCCGCCTCTTTACAAGCAGGTGAAAGTCCTTCTGGGCCACCAATCAACAAACTGACGTCTCTACCATCGAGTTGCCACTTTGTCATTTGCTCGGCAAGCTCTGGTGTTGTCCAATTTTTGCCGGGTAAATCTAAGCTGACAATGTGGTTACCTTTGGCTACTGCCGCTAGCATTAGTTCGCCTTCCTTATTTAAAATTCGGGCGATATCGGCATTTTTTCCGCGCTTCCCTGCTGGGATTTCGATGAGTTCCAAGGCCATATCTCTAGGGAAACGGCGCTGGTATTCTTCGAAGCCTCGGGTTACCCAATCGGGCATTTTGGTGCCAACGGCAATAAGCTGTAACTTCATTAGACGTTATGTTCAGACCACAGTTTTTCAAGCTCGTAATAATCACGAGTTTGTTCTTGCATCACGTGCAGAATAACAGAGCCTAAATCAACTAAAACCCATTCGCTGCTGTCACGACCTTCAACCCCAAGAGGTTGTACGCCTGCGTCTTTTGCTGACACGATCACGTGCTCACCAATAGAACGAACGTGTGTTTTCGACGTACCAGTACAAATGATCATGGTGTCGGTAATAGTTGACCGCTTAGAAACATCGATAACAGTAATATTTTTTGCTTTTAAATCATCGACTTTGTCGATAACGAAATCTTTTAGTTCGGTGCCTTGCACGCGAAGTACCTCATAAGTAAAAATTAACGGAGTATTATACTCAAATTCACTGTTAATGCGCAATTAAGCAGGCGTAAACAACGATAGAATTAATTTAGCGCCCGATACTGAGCGGATTCATAATCCTGCTCATGAGCTCATCGCTGTAGGGCTTAGCGGTGCTAAATATAGAGCTGATGTTGGCGGATATAATCGATTGTCGTTTGCGGTAACACTGTGCTGATATCAATATTTTGAGCTAATCGCTGACGAACTTCAGTTGAGGAGATATCGACTAACTGGCTGTTGATGCAAAATATTCTTCCATGTTTGCTATGGGAATTTGATGTGAGGTAGTCGGTATTGGCTTGTCTAAATAATAACTCTTTGGTCATTTCACTGTGGGTATCAATTGTCCACCCGGGGCGTTGACAGAGTGCGATATGGCATAGATTAAACAAGGATTGCCATTGGTACCATAATGGCAGTTGAACAAATGAGTCCATTCCCATAATGAAAAAGAATTCTTCATCAGGATACAGTTCAGTGAGCAATGATAGCGTAGTGACACTGTAAGAGGGCGTGTCACGCTTAATTTCAATATCACATAGTTCAAATTCTGGATACTGCAGACAAACTAATTTCACCATTTCAAGTCGATGATGGCTGCTAACCACTGTGGTCTTTTTGTGTGGTGGGATGTGATTGGGCATTAACCAAATCTGATCTAAATTAAGTTGCTGTTTTACTTCTAGTGCAGGATTGATATGCCCTAGATGGATGGGGTCGAATGTGCCCCCCAATATACCAATACGCATTCGCTGTCCTTAGTTTTGGTCTCAGTCAGTGAGTTCAATATGGGCTAAACGCTTATGTGCCCGTGGGTCGAATAAAATGCATAAATGACTTAGACCGATCCAATCTTCATGGCCTTTTTGTTTGAGATTTAGTTCTAATTGAGAGGCAAACGCGAGCATGTGCTCAATGTGATCCAAATCTAATCGCGTTATTGCAGCTTGATAAAGTGGTTTACGTTTATCCCAAATGCGGTGTTGGCCCCATAATTTACTCAGTTGCTCACCATTATGCAGCGCCAGCTTTAACGTGAGTAGTAGGTTAATCTCTTTAAATAAAGCCCACATTAAAATAGGCATAGCTGTGCCTTCTGCCTGCAACTGTGCCAACATGTGTTGCGCATGTTTTTGGTGATTGCCTAATATGGCATCACAGAGTTGAAACACACTAAAACGAGATTGATCTTCAAAATATTCACTCAATTGCTCTGGAGTAATATTTTGCTTAGGGCTGAGCAGTTGTAACAATTGCATTGCTTGCTCACCAGCCAGTAAATTACCTTCAAATAAAGTAAACAACATCGCTTTAGCATCATGGTGGACAGTCAGCTGATAATGAGTAATACGGCTGTCTAACCAGCGTTCAAACTGTTTACCTTCAGGGGTGGCGCAAGGTAAATAGATGCCTTTGGCATCGAGTGATTTAAACCATTTACTATTGGTTTGTTCAGCACTGGCTTTAGGGCCTTGAACAATCAGGAGCATATCTGGATTAGGATGTTGTAACAGCGTCTGAAATGCCGCAGCGCCTTCAATACCGGGTTTACCCTGTGGTAGGGTTAATTCAATAATCCGTCGGCTAGCAAATAAACTCATTGCTTGCCATTCTTGGACTAGATCGCCCCAATTAAAGCCGGTTTCTTGACTGAGTTGAACGCGTTCTTCAAAGCCCTGTTTTTTAGCAGCACTCAGAATGTGCTGTTTACTGTTTTCGATTAACCATGGGTCATCGCCAAACAGTAAAAAGCATTGTGGTAGGGGCGTGAGGTGTTGCTTGAGTTGATCCGGATAAACCCGCATTACTCAGCTCCGATTGACGCCAAAGTCTGAATGATATAATCGGCTGCTTGTACTCGCATCTCTTTAACTAACAACTCCATTTCCCGACTTTTTGCTAATGCAGTTCGTGGGTCGTCTTGATAGTCACGGCGGATTTCAGTATCAAAGTCTTGTGGATCTTGTCCCGGTAAGGTGACCGAATAATGCACTAAATAGATCAGCTCATATTCGGCGACATTCCCAGTGGGATAAAGTGATAATGTGGCGCGTTCGAGTGAGTCATTGATTAATCGAAGTGTCGGTGTTTCTTGTGCAGCATCGACAAGGCTAATGCGGTTGATGCGCAACCTATCACGCACTAAGCGAGTTAACTCACTGTATTCATCGCTACTGGTTAAATGTAATTCAGCTAATTCAGCAGGGATGGAATAACTGCGTTGGAGTTTGAAGCCGCATCCTGCACTGGTCAGTAACACCAATGTCATTATGGCTAAACAGATTTTTTTGGCTAGCATAGTGAAGGTAGGCATCCTTGTTATTACATGGTTAAAATAAATAACATACCGCGGTTTCATCCGCGGTAAGTTATAACACTGCAGTCTTATCACTATAATCAGATTGAGATTACTTTATCTTAATGAGATCAGTTTAGTTAGCGACAATACTGAGTAGTTTACCTGGCACGTAAATCACTTTACGAACGGTTAATCCTTCAGTGTGCTTTTGGACATATTCATCATTCATGCCTAAGGCTTCAACATCTTCTTTTGATGCATCAGCGGCTACAGTGATTTTTGCACGCACTTTACCGTTAACTTGCACCACAATCAGTTTACTGTCTTCAACTAATGCAGACTCATCCACTTCTGGCCAGCGGCTGTCTTCAATGTTGCCTTCGTGACCTAATTCGTTCCATAAGGTAAAGGTGATGTGAGGCACGATAGGGTAAAGCAAACGAGTAACAGCAGACAAGGCTTCAGCGAGCAAGGCGCGGTCTTGAGCTGTTTCTTGTGATGCTTTCAGTAAATGGTTCATCAGTTCCATTACAGAGGCCACAGCAGTGTTAAACATTTGACGACGGGCAATGTCATCACTGACTTTAGCAATCGTCTTATGTAATTCACGGCGTAACGCTTTTTGATCAGCATTTAATTTGCTGGTATCTAACGCTTCTGTTTTACCCGCGGCAACATGATCGTTGGCTAATTTCCAGAAACGTTTAATGAAGCGATGTGCTCCTTCAACGCCAGACTCTTGCCATTCAAGGGTTAATTCAGGTGGCGAGGCAAACATCATGAATAAACGGACTGTGTCAGCGCCGTATTTTTCGACCATCACTTGCGGGTCAATACCGTTGTTCTTCGACTTAGACATTTTGCTCATGCCGGTGTAAACCAGTTCATGACCTTGATTATCTACCGCCTTAAGAATACGGCCTTTGTCGTCTTTTTCTTCTACAGTCACTTCCAAAGGTGATACCCAAACACGAGCACCTTTTTCGTTGATATAGTAGTAAGCATCGGCTAATACCATGCCTTGAGTCAGTAGTTGCTTTGCCGGTTCATCGCTGTTGACTAAGCCTGCATCACGCAACAACTTATGGAAGAAGCGGAAATACAACAAATGCATACAAGCGTGTTCGATACCACCAATGTACTGATCTACTGGTAACCAGTAGTTTGCTTTGGCAGGATCTAACATTTCATCAGCATGCGGGCTACAGTAACGAGCGTAGTACCAAGATGATTCCATAAAGGTATCAAAGGTATCGGTTTCGCGCATTGCTGGCTGACCGTTAACTGTGGTTTCGGCCCAAGCCTTATCGGCTTTAATTGGGCTTTGGATACCGTCCATTACCACATCTTCTGGTAAAATAACTGGCAGTTGATCTGCAGGCGTTGGTACCACAGTACCATCAGCTAGGGTAACCATCGGGATTGGTGCGCCCCAATAACGTTGACGAGAAACACCCCAGTCACGTAAACGGTAATTGACTTGGCGTTTACCTTTACCTTCTGCGGTTAATCTAGCATCAATGGCTTCAAAGGCTGCTTGGAAGTCTAAACCGTCAAGTTCAGGGAAAGCATCACCAGAGTTAAATACCACGCCTTTGTCACTATAGGCTTCTTTGCTGATGTCCAATTCGCCTTCAACAGGCTTGATCACCGCTTCGATAGCAAGCTTGTATTTAAGGGCAAATTCATAATCGCGTTGATCATGAGCGGGAACAGACATCACTGCACCAGTGCCGTAATTCATTAATACAAAGTTAGCCACCCAAATAGGCACCAATTTGCCACTAATAGGATGAATCGCTTGTAAACCAGTAGCCACACCTTTTTTCTCCATTGAAGCCATTGCTGCTTCAGTGGTATCGGCGTTTTTGCACTCTTCTATAAATTCAGCCAGTTGTGGATTATTTTCAGCAGCTTGTATTGCTAATGGATGACCTGCTGCAATTGCAACATAGGTGACGCCCATTAACGTATCCGGACGAGTGGTATAGATATCAAACGTAGCCTGACTATCAGCAACGGCAAACGTCATTTCTATGCCTTCGCTACGGCCAATCCAGTTACGTTGCATAGACTTAACCTGTTCAGGCCAGCCATCTAAGGTGTCGATATCGTTAAGTAATTCTTCAGCGTAATCGGTGATTTTAATAAACCACTGTGGAATTTCTTTTTGAATAACTGGAGTATCACAACGCCAGCAACAACCGTCTTGTACCTGCTCATTTGCCAGTACAGTTTCATCATTTGGACACCAGTTAACTGATGAGGTTTTTTTGTACACTAAGCCTTTTTCATACAACTTAGTGAAAAACCATTGTTCCCAACGATAGTATTCAGGGGTACAGGTGGCGATTTCACGACTCCAATCATAACCAAATCCTAATAACTTAAGTTGGTTCTTCATGTAGTCAATGTTTTCATATGTCCAAGGCGCTGGAGAGGTCTTGTTATTGATCGCGGCATTTTCTGCAGGCAGACCAAATGAGTCCCAACCAATCGGTTGCAAAACATTTTTACCTTGTAAACGTTGATATCGTGCCACTACATCGCCTATTGTGTAGTTGCGGACGTGACCCATGTGAAGACGACCTGAAGGATAAGGAAACATTGAAAGACAATAAAACTTCTCTTTGCTTTCATCTTCAGTAACTTCAAATGTTTTATGTTCGTGCCAGTGCTTTTGCACTAAGGCTTCAATTTCTGAGGGATTATATAGCTCTTGCATCAATCTATTTCCGGCAATGCCGCCCATTGTTTGATCTAACGCTCAGCAGCGAGATTTATAACTGCATAGAATAAACCAGAAGTGATCTATTAAAAAGGTGCGTATTAAGGAGTATTACTTATGAGTGGAAAAAGTTCAGCACTATTAGCCTTATATCAGTCACTATTCGAACAGGTGAAAACTACGTTTGACCAAGATAACTCATTGACAGCGAAGAGCTTATTCAAGTCAGTGACCCAGGGTAAAGAGTATTTAAAACTTAAATCTCATTCCGATGAAGAAGAGCTCGCATTAGTAGAAGAATTTTTAAAGCGAGACATAGCAGCTTTCTTAAATGAGGAAAATGCCGATAATTTGAGTTATAGCCCTATGGTTATTGGGATTGAAAATACATTATGGCAGTGGTTGAGCGAGATAACGGATCGAAGCCAAGTGGAGTGGCACGAGTTGTTACAAGATTTTAAACATCATGGGGTTTATAAGTCTGGGGAAATCATTAACCAAGGCAAACTGACCTGTAATAAGTGTGGTCATCAAATGCAAATTGATTTTCCTGGGGTAATCCCCGACTGTCCAAAATGTGATTACAACGAGTTTTCACGGGAGCCGTTAACGCCATAATTGGTAACTTAACGCTTAAAACTCTACTCGGTAATGGCAGTGGCTTGCACTGCTGTTACCGACCATCTCATCATATGCTGTTTGCATTTCTATCATGGCGTAACTGATCCCTTGTTGTTTATGCAATTCTTCGGCTTGTTTTATTGAGTTGAAACATAATGGCTTGCCGTCTCTATCATGAGCACGTTGAAAATTGCCATCAAGATCTTTAAGACCCAGTAGGTAATGATTTGAGTCTGCGTAGCTAATAATGGTGGGATGTTGAGTTTGTTCAGCAATGGCTAGCTTTATTTCAGATACTTGCATAATAACCTCCAATAGTGGTTTGTTAAGGTTATTACGTCGCAAACTTGAGGCTAGTTCAATTTTAATACTGTAATCGGTCGCAATGGCGGATTTTGGTTAGCAACCGCTTGATACTATCTGGTATTGGGGACCTGTATTTGCGTCAACGGCTTGGGTGTAAGAGAAGTAACAATTATCATTGGTTACTTGGCCATTACCATCTTTATCATAGCCGATATAAGTGAAATCAACACCTTGATATTGAACGGTAAAGACGTCATCTATGGTGATCCATTTTTCGACATCTGTGTTATCTAAATAGCCCCATTTTAATCGTGTTTCAAATAGACCATCATTGTCGATATCAATATCGATTAAGTCATCGCGATTTTGAACGGCTTGCACGTTTAGGCTGGTCATTTTTGATCGAGCATACACTAAACTATTGGCCGTTTTGGCACTGCTCATTATGCCAGATAGGGCCTGTTGTCTCGCTTCTGAACTGAGGCCAATAAATTTAGGCGCAGCAACAACCGCTAAAACACCTAGAATGATGATTACCACAACCAATTCAATTAGGGTAAACCCTTGGGATAAATAATTTTTTTTGAGTTGAATCGATTGTGACATCATAATTAGCCATTATTTACGTAAATAGTTTATTACACCCAATAATACTAACAAGCCACACAGTATCAGCAAGGGTAATTGACCTATCTTTCGAAACCAAGTTTGTCCTTGAAACAGTTGAATATTGGTCACAAGTACTCCCGCTTCAAATTGAGGAATCGCATCTGTGATACGTCCGTGTGGGTCAACGACGGCAGTAATGCCATTATTGGTCCCCCGCAATAGTGGTTTACCCATTTCAATCGCGCGCATCTGCGCTATTTCCATGTGCTGTAATGGGCCATTTGACGCACCAAACCAAGCATCGTTTGATACGGTAAGCAGCATATCTGTTTCGTCGGTTACACTCGCCCTTACTTGTTCTGGGAAGGCTATTTCATAACAAATTGCCGGAGCGATATGGTAACCGAGTGCGACTAAATTAGGCTGGGTATAGTCACCTCGTTGAAAAGATGACATTGGTAAATTAAAAAATGGTGCGATAGGGCGTAATAAACTGGCAAACGGGACAAATTCACCAATAGGCAATAAATGATGTTTTTTAAACTGGTTAGTGCCATCACCAATGTAGTCAGCGCTTTGTTGGTGCTTTTGATGATAATTACCGAGTACGATTAATGAGTTAAAAAAGTCTTGTTGCTGGTGGCTAATAATGCCAGTAACAATTGCCGTGTTGTTAATGCTGGCCACTTTACTGACATCCATTAGAAAGTCTTCCACCATGGCTTCTGGTGCTGGAATGGCGGCTTCTGGCCAAATAACAATATCGACACTGGACGCATCATCAAATTGCTCGCGGGTCATGTCCATGTACTTCAGCATGGTTGGCCACAATGCATCGGGTTCCCACTTCATACTTTGGGGAATATTGCCCTGTACTAATGCCACTTTTACGGTTTTGCCACTGGTAGAAATAGGGTTGAGTAATGGTGCAGCCCACGCACTCAATGCCAAAATCGGTAATATAACCAACACAGGGAAGATGCGTTTTTGGGTTAATAGTATCAAAGAGCCCGCCACCAATGCGACGATAAAGCTCAGCCCCAAGGCACCAATAAAACTGGCTAATTCACTTAGCGGGCCTAATGTTTGGCTGTAGCCGGCCCAAATCCAAGGAAAACCTGTAAATACCCAGCCGCGTAACCATTCTGTTAGGACCCATAATGCTGGAAATAGACCAAGATAAGTGAAGTAGGGATTTAAAGTGTATTTAGATGTGCGAGATAACTTGCTGAGTAAATATCCAGCTATGGCGGGATAAATCGCCAGATACATTGCCAGGATCGCCATTAACGTTATCGATACAAAAATCGGCATACCGCCGAAAGTATCAATACTGACATGCACCCAGCTAATGCCAATTGCAAAACAACCAAAACCGAAACTGAGCCAGTAATATAAACTTTGTTTAGCGGTTAATGTCTGGCTCTGCCATAGAGCAAAACTTAATGCTAAAGGAAATATGGCCCAAATTTCATAAGGCGCAAACGATAATGCCGTACTGGCGCCAGCAATAAATGCCGCCACCAGACGGACAATACTCAAAGAAGAGTATAGAGATTGAGTTTTTAGCACGATTTAGTCGTCGAATTCTTCACTAATATTAGGGTCTGGCAGTTTAACACGAAGTTGCACCAAACGGCGGTTATCGGCGTTAATCACTTTGAACTCAATATTATTAATCACGATGCTTTCATTACGTTCTGGTAAGTGGCCAAATGCATGCGACACCATGCCACCAACGGTATCAAATTCTTCATCGCTGAAGTTGGTGCCACACGCTTCGTTAAAATCTTCAATTTCAGTGAGCGCTTTGACCATAAATACTGTGTTACTGAGCTTTTTAATTTCAGTGTCTTCAACCGAGTTGTGATCAAATTCATCTTCAATTTCACCGACAATCTCTTCGAGAATATCTTCAATCGTCACTAAGCCTGATACCCCACCATATTCATCGACAACAATGGCCATGTGGTAGCGTTGCGAACGGAATTCTTTGAGTAGTACGTCGACTCTTTTACTTTCAGGTACCACCACTGCAGGGCGTATAACTTGGGCAAGAGTAAAGTTTTCATCAGATTGTTTGAAGCCGTATTTGATCAAATCTTTAGCCAGTAAAATGCCTTCAATATGATCTTTATCTTCATTAACAACCGGGAAGCGAGAGTGACCTGAATCCATGACAATTTCTAAAAACTCATCGACGGTCGAGTCTATTTGAATGGTAACAATTTGCGCTCTTGGTATCATAATGTCGCGCACACGAAGGTCAGAAACCTCTAATACACCTTTAATCATTTCGCGTGTGTCTTCTGTAATGAGGTCGCGCATTTCGGCACCTGCAATCACATCAACTAAATCTTCGCGATTTTGAGGTTCGCCCTGAAATAGCTGGTTAATTTTATCAAACCAGGTTTTCTTGTGGGCGTTTGTACTCGGGGGGATATCGTCACTCATAATATTTACCTAAACAGGGCTATCTATAAGATATTCCTTGTTTATTTATGCTTCCTTATAGGGGTTTGTAAAACCTAAGCCTTCAACAAGTTGGGTCTCTAGTGACTCCATCTCATCGGCTTCTTGGTCGATAATATGGTCATAACCCAGCAAATGCAAGCAGCCGTGTATGACCATGTGTGCCCAGTGTGCGTTTAGCGGTTTATTTTGCTCAATGGCTTCCTGTTCCACCACGTGTCCACAGATAACCAGATCACCTAATAATGGCAATTCAACCTCAGGTGGTGCTTCAAACGGGAATGACAACACGTTGGTCGGTTTGTCTTTACCGCGATAGGTTAAATTGAGTAGCTGACTTTCAGCAACTTCAACAATGCGAATCGTTAATTCCACTTCAGGCATTGTCTGCCCCACCGCGGTACGTACCCAAGTTTCAAATTCTGCTTGAGTGGGTAAATTCAGATTGTTCACTGCAATTTGCAGGTCAAGATCGAGTGATATCATGGGCTGACTCATTGAGGGCTGGCTTCTTTTTCAAGTAATTGACGTTTTTGCTCGCGTTCACGATAAGCTTGCTCTTTGGCCGCTTTTTCGAGTTGTTCTTGTTGCTCGAACGCTTCATAGGCTTCAACAATTCTTGCTACAACAGGATGGCGAACCACATCTTGGGCGACAAAGAAGTTAAAGCTGATTTCAGATACTTTGCTGAGAACCTCAATGGCATGACGCAAACCAGACTTTTGACTACGAGGTAAATCTATTTGGGTGATATCACCGGTGATCACCGCGCGCGAATTAAATCCAATACGGGTTAAGAACATTTTCATTTGTTCAACCGTAGTGTTTTGCGCTTCATCTAAAATAATAAACGCATCATTAAGAGTGCGGCCGCGCATATAAGCCAGTGGGGCCACTTCAATCACGCCGCGTTCAATTAACTTTTCAACTTTCTCAAAACCCATCATTTCAAACAAAGCATCGTAAAGAGGGCGTAGATAAGGATCGACTTTCTGGCTTAAATCGCCGGGTAAAAAACCGAGTTTCTCGCCCGCTTCAACCGCTGGACGCGTTAATAGAATACGGCGCACTTCTTGACGTTCATAGGCATCAACTGCCGCAGCAACTGCAAGGTAGGTTTTACCGGTACCGGCTGGGCCAATACCAAAACTGATGTCGTGACGAGTAATGTTATGCATGTACACACTTTGATTGGGTGTACGAGGTTTAATCACGCCACGTTTAGTTTTTATATGAATACTCGTGTCGTCGTTGTCTTGTTCCGCCTCAAGGTTAATCGCTTCTTGAATGGCTAAATGAACCACTTCAGGTTCTAAGTCCGGAGTGCTACCTTTGACGGTTTGAGTTTCAATGTATAACTGACGTAACAAATTATTGGCATTGAGGGCATTACGTGGCAAACCGACAATCGTAAAATGGTTGTCTTTATGGACAATCTCAACGCCTAATCGGCGTTCAAGTTGTTTGATGTTGTCATCAAATGGACCGCATAATGACACGAGGCGGCGAGTATCTGCAGGTTCTAGATACAAATTCATGGTGGTGACTTTAGTGGTCAAATAAGGCTCCAGGTGTCGAATTAGGACAAAAATAATGGCTTGTAAATGCCATACTACAGTAATGACAGTTTACGAGCCTCTGCATTGAATTACCATAATTAGCCTAATTTTAGACAAAATTAAAGGCGGACAAGCCGCCTTTAATATCGTTTAAACAACAAACATTGATTATGGCTTAAAGTGGGTTACACCTAATGCGTCATCTTGCTTGTGTTTAGCCAAAATATCAGCCGGATGTAAACTGCGACGTAAATCCATTTCATCTTCACCGCGGACAAATTCACCGCGCAATGAGTTGGTATAAACATCAACAATTTTCACATCAACAAAACTGCCGATGTGAGTGTGCGCGGCTTCAAAGTTAACCACACGACTGTTTTCAGTACGACCACGAAGCTCCATTGGATTCTTTACTGATGGACCTTCGACTAAAATACGTTGAACCGTGCCTAACATATGACGGCTATAGCGCATTGCTTGTTGAGTAATACGGTCTTGTAAAATGGCTAAACGCTGCTTCTTTTCTTCATCGCTAACATCATCTGGTAAGTCTGCTGCTGGTGTACCAGGGCGTGCGCTGTAGATAAAGCTAAAGCTGTGGTCAAAACCGACATCTTCAATCAGTTTCATGGTGTCGGCAAAATCGTCCTTTGACTCACCAGGGAAACCAATAATAAAGTCAGAGCTGATTTGAATATCAGGACGGGCTTTACGCAGACGACGAATAATCGACTTGTATTCAATCGCCATGTGACCGCGTTTCATTTGGGTCAAAATACGATCTGAACCAGATTGCACAGGTAAATGCAGGAAGCTCACCAATTCAGGCGTATCTGCATAGACATCGATAATGTCTTGAGTAAACTCAATCGGGTGGCTGGTGGTAAAACGCAGACGGTCGATACCATCAATTGAGGCCACTAGGCGCAATAATTCCGCAAAGGTACATATCTCATCATCATGAGTGGCACCGCGATAAGCGTTAACATTTTGGCCTAGTAAATTGACTTCACGTACGCCTTGAGCGGCTAATTGAGCCACCTCAAGAATCACGTCATCTAATGGACGGCTGACTTCTTCACCACGGGTGTAAGGCACCACGCAGAAAGAGCAGTATTTACTGCAACCTTCCATAATAGACACGAATGCCGTTGGACCGTCTGCACGAGGTTCTGGCAGGCGATCGAACTTTTCAATCTCAGGGAAACTGATATCAATCACGGCTTTTTCGCCACGTTGAATTTGTTCAATCATCTCAGGTAAGCGATGCAGAGTTTGCGGGCCAAAGATAATATCAACACATTGAGCGCGATCTTTAATGGCTTTACCTTCTTGCGAGGCAACACAACCACCCACCCCAATAATTAAATTAGGATTTTTATCTTTTAAAGATTTCCAACGCCCTAGCTGATGGAACACCTTCTCCTGTGCTTTTTCACGAATAGAGCAAGTATTAAGCAGCAGTACATCTGCTTCGCTTGCGTCATCGGTCAAGGTATATCCTTGATAGTCGTCTAATAAATCAGCCATCTTTGATGAGTCATACTCATTCATTTGACAGCCCCAGGTTTTAATATGAAGTTTTTTACTCATCAGTGCTCGCCAGTAAATCACAGTAAAAATAGCGCGACATTTTACCTGTTGT
The DNA here is from genome assembly GCF_014163845.1 of Shewanella sp. SR43-4. Lineage (NCBI taxonomy): Bacteria > Pseudomonadati > Pseudomonadota > Gammaproteobacteria > Alteromonadales > Shewanellaceae > Shewanella > Shewanella sp. SR43-4. Next base: position 44,688 of record NZ_JACJEB010000016.1, read on the forward strand.
CAGGCGGTCTGGCTAGTATTAGTGCAAGTTTCACGCATTTGAATATAAATTTTGCAATAGCCTTAAAAATAGTAATGACTAATCGTTTGGATTAAACTTGATTAGTTATAACGAGTAAACATCGTATTCAGTGGTTATTTAGGCTTAAGTTACGATTAAAGCCTCGCTACATTTCCGTGGTTTATTGATCTAGGGCATAATCGAACGATTAGCATGCACCATCGTCATGGTTTTATTTTGGTCTGTTTTATCGCCCTGATGGGTGCGTCGATCAGCAATTGTAGATGTGATTTTTCACCGTTAAAGGGTGATAGTGCTATTTGCCAAGCTAATGTGCCGCCAAGTAAGCCATCATGGATGTCATCGCGTATAGGTTAATAATGATTATTGATGCCCAACAGAGGTTCAGTTAATTCGTTTTTCATTGGCTGTTATATTGAACACAAACTCATTTCACTATTTATGGATGTAAACACAATGCAAGATGCTTCACACACATCAACGAACGCTACTGGCGATGCGACTCATTATGATGTTGTGGTCGTGGGCGGCGGAATGGTCGGTGCGGCTGCCGCGATTGGATTAGGTCAATTAGGACTTAGCGTGGCGGTGATAGAGTCCCGTCAACCGCAGCCTTATGATGTAGAACAGCCATTAGATGTGCGAGTGTCTGCAGTCAGTGTTGCATCTGAACAATTATTAACCCGTCTTGGTGCCATGGATGAGCTGCTGTTGATGCGCCATGCGCCTTATACTGGCTTAGAAACATGGGAGCTTGACGATTGCCTTACGGCATTTAGCGCCGAACAAGTGGGTCAAGCGCACTTAGGCTACTTTTTTGAAAATCGGTTAATTCAATTAAGCCTATGGCAGCAAATCCGGAAAATGGATAATGTCACCTTATTGTGTCCGCATAAAGTGACCCAATTTGGCCGTTTAAGCGATAGTCAGCAAGTGAGTATTGAGCTTGATAATGGCGATAAAATCACGACAAGATTATTGATTGGCGCCGATGGTGCTCAATCGCAAGTTCGTCAATGGGCTGGTATTGGTGTCACTGGCTGGGATTATGCGCAGTCGGCGATGCTAATTAATATCAGTACTCAAACCCCACAGCAATCAGTAACCTGGCAGCAATTTACCCCTGCAGGGCCAAGAAGCTTATTGCCGCTTCCTGGGAATCATGCATCATTAGTCTGGTACGACGACGCCAATCGCATTAAACAATTATCACAACTTAATGATCTGCAATTAGCACAACAAATTAGGCAGCATTTTCCGCCGCGTTTAGATCCTAATTTCACGGTTGAGAATAGAGGTAGCTTTAGACTCACTCGCCGCCATGCCCAAGGTTACTACCAAGATAATTTAGTGATTATTGGTGATGCCGCCCACACGATTAACCCTCTAGCTGGCCAAGGAGTAAATATTGGCTTTAAAGATGTTGATGTGCTGGTAGCCCAGATTGCCAATGCCATTGGCAGTGGGGAAATATGGTGGCAAACGCCTGTGCTAAAGCGATATCAGCAAGCGCGTTATTACGATAATCAACTGATGATGACCGCGATGGATGCTTTTTATGCGGGGTTTAGCAATGATTTATTACCGTTAAAACTGCTGCGTAATGGTGCATTGAAATTGGCAAATATCGACTCACCATTAAAGCGAAAAGTGCTCAAGTATGCCCTTGGATTGACTTAAACTCTTCGCTAACCCAGTTCGGCTTTTTGGGTTTGCGTTATTGCCCCGCACGCAAAACTTGATGGGGACATGATTAACGCTAAGGCTTGAGTGGCTTTGAATGATTACATTATGAGTGAAATTGGTATAAAATGCCGCGTTTTGCATCATGTGTATTTTGATGTACCCCATGAAGGCATTTAGCAATAGTGTTTGCTAAGAAACTGACTAGGTTGTGATGAGTAACATTAAATTGATTGTCGGGTTGGCAAACCCGGGTGCTGAATACGCGCAAACTCGCCATAACGCTGGTGCATGGTACGTGCAAGAACTGGCACGCATTTGCAGTGTTCAATTAGTACCAGAGAGTAAATACTTTGGCGTCACAGCTCGGGCTATTTTACACGGTAAAGACGTGCGCTTGCTGATCCCAACAACCTATATGAATTTAAGCGGTAAGTCTGTGGCAGCGTTAGCTAACTTTTTCCGTATCCTGCCTGAAGAAATATTGGTTGCCCATGATGAGCTTGACATGGCACCGGGCGTGGCTAAATTCAAATTAGGTGGTGGCCATGGTGGTCATAATGGCTTAAAAGACATTATTGCTAGCTTAGGCAACGACAAGAACTTTCATCGTTTACGGATTGGTATTGGTCATCCAGGCGATAAAAATAAAGTCAGCGGCTATGTACTGGGCAGGGCACCAGCGGTAGAACAAGAGCGAATAAATGCGGTGATTGATGAAGCGGTTCGTTCCACCGAGATTTTATTTAACCAAGACATGGCGAAAGCTATGCACAGATTACATTCGTTCAAAGCAGAATAAGCCAGGCTAGTTTTGTTTTAACACCCTTTCGACATCATTATCCAATGGGATAATTCTACATATATAAAGGTAAGCATATGGGTTTTAAATGCGGCATTGTTGGTCTTCCAAACGTAGGTAAGTCAACGTTGTTTAATGCGTTAACACAAGCAGGGATTGAAGCGGCAAACTTTCCGTTTTGTACTATTGAGCCAAACACCGGAGTGGTACCTGTACCTGACTCACGTCTCGACGCGTTAGCTGCCATTGTCAAACCTCAACGCATTTTGCCGACATCTATGGAATTCGTTGATATCGCCGGTTTAGTTGCTGGTGCATCGAAAGGTGAAGGTTTAGGCAACAAATTTTTAGCTAACATTCGCGAAACCGATGCTATTGGTCATGTGGTACGTTGTTTTGAAGATCCAAACATTGTTCACGTAGCCAATAAAATTGACCCTGCTGGCGACATTGAAGTGATTAACACCGAATTAGCCCTAGCCGATTTAGATGCCTGTGAACGGGCTATTTTTCGTCAAGCTAAACGCGCTAAAGGCGGTGATGCGGATGCCAAATTTGAAGTTGCAGTGCTTGAAAAAATGCGCCCAGCATTAGATGAAGCTAAAATGCTACGTTCATTAGAATTAACCAAAGAAGAATTAGCCGCAGTTGCGTACCTAAACTTTTTAACCTTAAAGCCGACCATGTACATAGCTAACGTGGCTGAAGACGGTTTTGAAAATAATCCTCATCTTGATGTTGTGCGTGCTATTGCGGCAACAGAAAATGCAGTGGTTGTGCCTGTGTGCGCTGCGATTGAGTCAGAACTCGCTGAAATGGAAGCTGATGACCGCGCCGAGTTTATGACTGACTTAGGTATCGAAGAGTCTGGTTTAGACCGTGTGATCCGTGCAGGCTATGAATTATTAAATCTGCAAACGTATTTTACTGCTGGTGTAAAAGAAGTACGTGCATGGACAGTACCTGTTGGCGCATCAGCACCACAAGCTGCTGGTGTTATCCACACCGACTTTGAACGTGGCTTTATTCGTGCGCAGGTGATGGCATATCAAGATTTTATTACCTACAAAGGTGAAGCGGGAGCCAAAGATGCCGGTAAATTACGTGTCGAAGGTAAAACCTACGTTGTTAAAGATGGCGATGTGATGCATTTCTTATTTAATGTCTAAGCAGCATTTAGATTAAGTAAAAAATCATAATAAGGGGCGTAAAGGATATTTTAGTCAGTTAATTGGCTTTATTTTGTCGATTCGGCATTCAGTTTGGTGAAGTTATAGCCGAACAAGACGAATTGATGAAAATAGCGAAAAAAACCAGTTGACCTAGATAACCTGAATAAGCATAATACGCCCCGTTCCTCGCCAAGAGGGATTGCAAGAAATAGTGGCAATATAGCTCAGCTGGTTAGAGCACAGCACTCATAATGCTGGGGTCGCAGGTTCAAGTCCCGCTATTGCTACCATATTTATTACACATCTGCTCAAGATGTTAAACTAGAGTGTTGTGCGGGAGTGGTGGAATTGGTAGACACGCCAGATTTAGGTTCTGGTGCCGCAAGGTGTGAGAGTTCAAGTCTCTCCTTCCGTACCATTTATTAGAGATGTTGGCTTAGGCGGATGTTTCAAAAAGTTTGATTGGGATATCGCCAAGCGGTAAGGCACTGGGTTTTGATCTCAGCATTCCAAGGTTCGAATCCTTGTATCCCAGCCATTTATAAAGTTAGACAAGATTATTGGGATATCGCCAAGCGGTAAGGCACTGGGTTTTGATCTCAGCATTCCAAGGTTCGAATCCTTGTATCCCAGCCATCTTTGGCAATGTAGCTCAGCTGGTTAGAGCACAGCACTCATAATGCTGGGGTCGCAGGTTCAAGTCCCGCCATTGCTACCATATTTACTAGGTAGAGTGAGTTGTACTTACATTAGCTAGTAAAGCCAAAGTTTACTCTGAAATAAAAAGAGTATACTCTAAGTTAAAATTTGATGCGGGAATGGTGAAATTGGTAGACACGCCAGATTTAGGTTCTGGTGCCGCGAGGTGTGAGAGTTCAAGTCTCTCTTCCCGTACCATCAAATTTTATTCAAAGTGATTTTTAGTCTGTATTGCCATAATTTGTTTTAATTGGGGTATCGCCAAGCGGTAAGGCACCGGGTTTTGATCTCGGCATCCCCAGGTTCGAATCCTGGTACCCCAGCCAAATTCTGAAAAGCCCGTCTTAATAGACGGGCTTTTTGCTTTTTTGTTTTTATAACGTTAAATCTTGTGCGGTATTGATAGCCTTTTTCTATTAACTCAATTGATTCTATCCATTATCTATCTTCGCTTCAGTTCTTTAGACTTACCTTATGCAGTTAATCACTAACCTTAGGTTTACTATGAACACCCAAACAACTCATCCTCCAATGCTTTCTGAGCATATATCACAGCCTATGACGGCGTTAATTGCCGAAGGTGGTGGTCAGCGTGGGATTTTTACTGCTGGGGTGTTAGATGCTTGGTTAGAAGCCGAATTTGATCCATTTGATCTGTTTATTGGCACCTCTGCCGGTTCGCAAAATTTAACCAGTTTTTTATCGCGCCAAAAAGGCTATGCAAAACGATTAATTCGAGGATTATCACGTCATAAACGTTTTTACCAATTAAGCCGAGGTTTAGTTGGTAAAAACGTAGTCGATCTCGATTGGTATTTTGATAAAACTACTCGAGGCAGTTTTACTTTGGATTTCGCCTCTGCAGCAAAATATTTAGGCAAGCGGCAATTATTGATCACTACAACTAATTCACGAGATCGCCAAGGTTACTTTTTTAGTCCTAGCAACGATGGTGAGCATTGGCGCGAGTTGTTAAAAGCATCGAGTGCGTTGCCTTTTCTATACAAGCAAGGTGTGAAACTCGCGCCTTGGTTAAATACCCATGCCGCGAATCAAACACCTGAGCTTATAGGGCAACCTCAAGAAGACTTTTACCTTGATGGCGGGCTAGCGGCACCTTTACCTGTTCGTGAGGCTTACCAGCGCGGTGCGCGTAAAATTGTGGTCATTCGAACGGTTAATGCAGACTTTCAGGCGCAATCAGCTTGGGTACATAAGCTAAAATCATGGATTTGTGTCTCTGGTTATTGCCCCAGAACCATTGATTACTTAGTGCAACATGAACAAGCGTATCAACAAGAGTTAGCGTTTATTGCTAATCCGCCTGCTGATGTTGAAATTATCCAAATTTTTGCCGACAACAGTTTACAAAGTAAACTGCTTGGCAGTGCTGATACAGATTTACTGCATGATTATCATAGTGGCTTAGCGGCTGGGAAATCATTTTTAGTGCAGCAACAACATGTCAATATTGCGCCAGCGATGATGCAAGGTCAGCAATCATCTTTTATGCCTAAGTATGCTTTGTCTGCTTAATGAATCGAGTTCCACACAAATAAAAAAACGCACTCAATCGAGTGCGTTTTTGATGACCCTAATCGGTTAGATTAGTGGCGGAACATAGCAGAGATAGACTCTTCGTTGCTTACACGACGGATCGCTTCAGCAAGTACCGCAGACATGGTTAACTGAGTCACTTTAGCCACTTTGAGCATTTCAGGGCTTAATGGCACTGTATCAGTTACGATAACTTCGTCGATAACAGAATTGGCAATATTTTCAGCTGCATTACCTGAGAATACAGGATGAGTAGCATAAGCAAACACGCGGTTAGCGCCATGTTCTTTTAATGCTTCAGCAGCTTTGCATAAAGTGCCACCCGTGTCGATCATGTCATCAACTATGATGCAATCACGGCCTTGAACGTCACCAATAATGTGCATTACCTGAGCCACATTCGCCTGTGGGCGACGTTTATCGATAATGGCAAGATCAGTATCATCCAATAGTTTGGCTACTGCACGAGCGCGAACAACACCGCCAATATCAGGAGACACAACAACAGGGTTATCAAATTTCCGGGAGAGCATGTCTTCAAGTAGCACTGGGCTACCGAATACGTTATCAACCGGGACATCAAAGAAACCTTGAATTTGCTCAGCGTGTAAGTCACAAGTCAATACGCGGTCAACACCCACGCTCGACAAGAAATCTGCAACCACTTTCGCTGTAATAGGCACACGTGCACTGCGTACACGGCGGTCTTGACGAGCATATCCAAAGTACGGAATAACGGCAGTAATACGACCCGCTGATGCACGGCGAAGCGCGTCAACCATTACAATAAGCTCCATGAGGTTATCGTTAGTTGGTGCGCAAGTAGATTGGATAATAAACACATCCGCACCACGTACATTCTCGTTTATTTGAACACTGATTTCACCGTCGCTGAAACGGCCTACAACTGCGTCGCCAAGTTTGCAAAATAAACGATCGGCAATCTTAGCAGCTAGATTTGGGGTAGCGTTACCAGCAAAGAGCTTGATGTCGGGCACTTTATGAACCTCAGATGTTTGCTTTACGATTAAAGGCTAGATCAATTTTACGTGTTGTCACTCAAAACTGACCCAGAAGATATTATGTAATTAGAGCTGCTCAAGCCGTATTTTTAATGGCGACTTATTCATCCCTTTTGCAACAAACCCTCGCATATGAGCCGGCAATTCGGCTAAAGCGTCAAGTGCTTGTTGCGAATGTGTAAATTCCCCGAACACGCATGCGCCTGTTCCAGTCATTCTCGACGGCGCATATTCTACCAGCCAGCTTAAGGCATTGGCAACTTGAGGGTGCTTAGTTGTGACCAATTTCTGACAATCATTGATCCACTGCTGAGTCATTAAGCTGTTCATATCCAATTTAGGTGTGTTGCGTGGTAGATCAGGATGCTGAAAAATATCCTTAGTTGACACATGCACATCAGGGACAATAACTAAGTACCATGGTTCAGCGGGTTCTACTGTGATCAATTGCTCACCGACACCTTCGGCGAATGCTGATAAACCATTAATAAAAACAGGAACATCCGCACCGAGTGTTAAGCCTATTTCAGCCAGTTTACTGGGTGACACATTGGTTTTCCACAAGGCATTTAGTGCCACTAATGTGGTTGCTGCATCCGATGAACCACCGCCTAAACCACCACCCATAGGGAGTAATTTGTCTAACCAAATATGCGCACCGCCTTCATATTGGGTATAACGCTTGAGTGACTTTGCGGCTTTAAGAATTAAGTTATCGCTGTCAGCGACAGAATCGGAGATAGCAGAGTGTAAAATTAAATCGTCTGTGTTGGTAATATGAAAATCGAGGTAATCGCAATGGTCAATAAATTGAAATAAGGTCTGTAATTCGTGATAACCATCAGCTCGCTGGCCGGTAATGTGTAAAAATAAATTTAATTTTGCTGGCGCAGGCCAACTTGTTGAAACGGCTGATTTACGTAAGTGAGTTGGTTTCATGTTTGTTTAACTACCTTGTTAATGTGCCAGCAATTAACATTTATTGTTATTGGGTTTTGGCTGCTACAGCTGTCCATTGATTAGTTTGAATTTTTATTTGCACATTTTCTCTCTCAATCTTCAACAACTTAGGCACAAGCGCGCCGCTTTGTTGTTGCCAACTGAGAAAACTCACTGACCAGTTTGCCTGAGGATCGTAACTGATGACTTGTTTAATTGTGCCATCAGGATTATAGCTGACAATTTTATCATTGCTGCCAATTTGGCCGGTGATCCATAAAGGAAGGCTATCAAGCGGGATTGACCAACCGCTAATACCTGTCAGTAAATCTTGGGCGTTACTGTCGCGATAGGTTTTGCCGTCCACTTCAAGCGTCGCCATGCCTTGATTTGTCTTGAGGGTTAATACTGTCGTACCTAATACTGTGGTTAAACGCAAGTCATTGGCAGCGGGTTGGTGTAGCCAGTACAGATTAGTGCTGAATTTATCTTCCGCTGTTTTAACGGCAATTTTACCCTGCAGCTCCCATGCATTGGCTTGAGCTGCATTGGTCACATTGATAGGCGTAAAATCTTCAGATGGAGTCACACTACAACCGGTTAACAAAAGCAACGCGGTGATAATAGCGGTATAAAAGAAAGATGCAGATAATCGCAATGGATTGCCTATCAGTTGCTTAAGATTTTCTTATGATACTGGGCTTAAGTCATTATGTAAAAATGCTTTTAGCAAAATTAATGTGATATTAATGTAAGGGTTTGCATAATGTTTATGTGAACCATAAATAAATATTTAGACATTTATTCGGTTTTGTTAAGCCAATTGTGTTTTTAGTCGGTTCAATTCAGTAGAATAGCCTAATTAACGTCACCGAAAAGAACTTGATACCATCAAATGAGCCTAGTAATAATCGGGATAAACCATAAAACCGCCACGGTAGATTTGCGTGAAAAAGTCGCTTTCTCTCCAGACCGCATTCATGACGCCATGAAAAGCTTGGCTAGTCGCACCCGTACGGGCGAGGCTGTTATTGTGTCGACCTGTAACCGTACTGAGCTATATTGCAATAATGCTGAAAAGGAAGACATTATTGAATGGTTGGAGGATTACCATAGTATTGAGCACAGCGACTTAATGCCGTGTCTCTATGCCTATGAAGAGCAAGTTGCCGTGAAACATTTAATGCGGGTAGCATCGGGGCTGGATTCACTGGTACTGGGTGAACCACAAATTTTGGGACAGGTAAAGCAAGCGTTTGTTAAAGCCAAAGAGGCTGGCACGATTGCATTGACCATTGATCGCTTGTTTCAAAACACCTTCTCTGTGGCTAAAAAAGTGCGCACTGAAACCGAAATCGGTGCCGCGGCAGTTTCTGTTGCCTTTGCCGCCGTCAGCATGGCGAAACATATTTTCTCATCATTGAGCACCACTAAGGTGTTACTCATTGGTGCTGGAGAAACGATTGAGCTGGTGGCCAAACACCTTAAAGATAATGGTGTTGCCTCTATGGTGGTGGCAAATCGCACTATCGAACGTGCCCAAGCCATGTGTGAAGAGTTTAACGCTACCGCCATTACCCTCGAACAAATACCAGATTTTCTCGCTAAAGCCGATATCGTGATATCCTCTACCGCCAGTCCTTTGCCCATTTTGGGTAAAGGTATGGTCGAAAAAGCGCTAAAACAGCGTCGTCATCAACCTATGTTGTTGGTGGATATTGCAGTTCCAAGAGATATTGAAGCAGAAGTCGGTGAGTTAGACGACGCATTCCTTTATACTGTAGACGATCTGCATAGCATAATTGAACAGAACATGGCTTCACGTAAAGAAGCCGCCGAGCAAGCAGAATTAATTACTGAAGACCAATCACACTTATTTATGGAGTGGATTAGGTCTTTAGAGTCAGTCGACAGTATTCGCGAATATCGCAGCCAGAGCTTGGCGATTAAAGATGAATTAGTTGAGCGCGCCTTGAATAAAATATCTCATGGCAGTGACAGTGAGCAAGTGATACTAGAGTTAGCCAATAGGCTAACTAATCGTTTGATACATGCACCGACACAAGCGCTTACTTCAGCAAGCCGTCAAGGCGATTTGAATACGTTAGGCCAATTAAGAACTGCGCTTGGTTTAGATAAAAACTAAGGTTAGCGAGCTAAATGAAAGAATCCGTTATCCGCAAGCTTGAAGGCTTGCTCGAACGTAATGAAGAAGTATTAGCATTATTAAGTGATGCTACCGTGATTTCGGATCAAGACCGTTTTCGTGGATTATCAAAAGAATATTCTCAACTTGAAAATGTAGTCAGTAGCTTCAAGGCGTTTCAACAAGCTCAAAAAGATTTCGACTACGCTAAAGAGATGCTTGAAGAAGACGATGCTGAAATGCGCGAAATGGCGCAAGATGAGTACAAGCAATCTAAACAAGTGTTAGAAAAACTTGAAGATGAATTACAAGTTTTACTCTTGCCTACCGATCCTAATGATGACACTAACGCGTTTCTTGAAATTCGTGCGGGTGCCGGTGGCGATGAAGCCGCTATTTTTGCGGGTGACTTATACCGTATGTATTCGCGTTATTGCGAAGCGAACCGTTGGCAGATAGAAGTCATGAACGTCAACGAAGGCGAGCATGGCGGCTTTAAAGAAATCATTGTCAAAATCAGTGGTGATGGTGCTTACGGTAAATTAAAGTTTGAGTCTGGTGGACATCGTGTTCAACGTGTACCAGAAACCGAATCTCAGGGCCGGGTTCATACTTCAGCATGTACAGTCGTGGTATTGCACGAAGTACCTGAAGCTGAAGCGATTTCGATTAATGCAGCAGACTTAAAAGTTGATACATTCCGCGCCTCTGGTGCCGGTGGACAGCACGTTAACAAAACTGATTCAGCGATTCGTATTACCCATATTCCATCTGGCATTATTGTTGAGTGTCAGGATCAACGTTCACAGCATAAAAACCGTGCCCAAGCGATGAGTGTTTTGGCTGCGCGTATTCAAGCTGTTGAAGATGAAAAAAGACGTAGTGCAGAAGAAACTACCCGTCGTAGTTTAGTGGCCAGTGGCGATCGTTCTGAACGTATTAGAACGTATAACTACCCACAAGGTCGCGTAAGTGATCATCGTATCAACTTAACACTATATCGCTTGAATGAAGTCATGGAAGGCGACTTAAATGTCTTGCTTGAACCCATTATGCTAGAACATCAAGCCGATATGCTTGCCGCGTTAGCTGACGACTAAGGAGTTCTCTTGACGCAGTCTTCGTATTCAACAATTGCTGAAGCCCTTCAATGGGCTTATTCACAACTAGCCGCAACCTCTGAATCTGCTCACGTAGATGCAGAGGCATTGCTATTGCATTGCTTGAATAAAAATCGCAGTTTTTTATATACTTGGCCTGAGCGACAACTGACGAGTGAGCAATTTAAAGCTTATAGCCAGATGATCACTAAACGTCAAAATGGCACTCCGGTAGCGCATATTATTGGTGAACGAGAGTTTTGGTCATTACCTTTTATTGTTAATGACTCAACGCTTATTCCCCGGCCTGATACTGAAATTTTAGTTGAAACCGCACTGAACTTATCTGTGCGTCACAATGCCAGAGTATTAGATTTAGGTACAGGAACCGGTGCTATTGCATTGGCGTTAGCATCTGAACGACCTAAATGGCGGATTACTGCCATTGATAACGTTCCAGAGGCTGTCGAGCTTGCTAAAGCTAATCGCGGTAATCTTAACTTACCAGACGTTGAAATTATCCAGTCTGATTGGTTTTCAGCCGTTAAACAGCGCGATTTTGATTTGATCGTGTCTAATCCTCCCTATATTGATGAAGCCGATGAACATCTTCATTTAGGCGATGTTCGCTTTGAACCGCAAAGTGCACTCACCGCTGGCAATGAAGGCTATGCCGATTTGTATTATATTGCTGAGCAAGCGCGTGCTCATTTACTTACTGGTGGTTATTTATTGCTTGAACATGGCTATGAACAGGCGATTAAAGTTCGTGAGAAATTGATTGAACTTGGCTACCACAATGTGGCTACCGTTCGAGACTTTGGCAGTAATGACCGCTGCACGCTTGGGCAATGGATGGATGAGTAATTCAGTATCTACAGGTATATATCTCGCTAAGTAAATAGCAATAATCCAAATATTAGTATGCGGCTGGTTGATCGAGTAAACTAGGCGCCTTTTATTTTTACCTTTTTTTAATGAGACTTAATTAATGGAAACATTTTACAGTTTATATCCAGCGGTAAAGCATACTCACATGATGTTTATTGCCATGAGTGTGATCTTTTTTATCGTGCGTTTTGTTTTACATTTACGCAAGTCTCCCATCATGGAAAAAAAGTTTGTTAAAGTAGCACCACATGTCATTGATACGTTTTTATTACTATCAGGCTTCACTCTGTGCTTTATGATCAAACAATATCCTTTTGTCGATCCATGGATGACAGAAAAAATAATCTGTGTTGCGGCCTATATTGCTTTAGGTGTGATGGCACTTAAATCTAACCGTAATAAGCTGTTTAAGTTTTTTGCTTTTATCGGCGCAATCGGTTGGGTAGTGTTAGCGGCCAAACTGGCTTATTTCAAACAAGTCGTCTTCATGGGTTAATTGGTTTTAATGGCAAAATATCTTCTTGATGATGCAGTTTCGATACCTGAAACTGCATTTGAGCTCTCTGAACATCTTGGCTTTTCAACATCTAAACCTGCTATGTGGGCGTGGTATGAAATGGCAGGTTCAGTATTGAGTCACTATGTTATTGACCAACAAGCGCGCCTTGAAGGTCTGTTTAAGTGGTTTTACAATGATTTAGGTTTTTGTGTTCGAGACGACTATTTTAGCGTCGAGGCTGCAGATTTAAGCTATTGCGTGTTAAAGCGTCAAGGCAATAGCACTACACTATCAATATTGTTAATTTTATTGGCTAAACAACTCGACTTAACACTCGAGGCGGTTTTATTACCCGGTAATACGGTATTAAAAAGCCAAGTGAATGATGTGGTTAAATACCATGATCCGCTAACCGGTAAAGAACTTAGCCGTCATCAATTACATGCGTTAGTACGTGGTGAACTGGGTAATGCGGCTAAATTAAAACCAAGCCACCTTAAAACGGCTACGCTCAAACGGTTAATTAGCCGTATGTTACATGAGCTAAAAGCGGGTTGTATCGTCAGTCATAAATTTGAACAGGCAATGGAATGTTGTAATTTATTATTACAATGGCATCCAGACGATGTGCATCTTAATCGTGAACGTGCTTTTATTGCCCAACAGTTAGGTTGCATTAAAGTGGCCATGTCGGATTTACAACACTTCATCGATTTGAGTCCGCATGATCCTGTGATTGAACTGGTTAAGATTCAATTAAAGGAACTCAGTCAACATATGCAGGTTTATCATTAATGATTTGATAACCTGCAACCTAAGCAGCTTTGAGTTAACTCAAAGCTGCTTTATTCGCAGTGAACTTCTTGCAAGTTGATTACCAGCGCGCAGCAGAGAAGTTATCATCATCGATTTTCATAACAGCAAAAATAACAACAATAACAATAACAACTAAAAATATAATGTATTTGTAAGGGAGAACTCTACATGTCAACGTCAGCAATGGTGAGCAATGATGCCACCGCCCTGGGTATACTCGCCGTTATTTTAGGTTTTGTTTTTTACACAAGCTCGTCCACTCATCCTTTTTGGCAAAAGTTTTATAAGTACATTCCAGCTTTACTACTGTGTTATTTCTTACCTTCATTATTAAATACCTTTGGTGTGATTGATGGCCATTCATCACAATTGTATTTTGTTGCATCACGGTATTTACTGCCTGCATGTTTGGTATTATTGATTTTAAGTGTTGATTTAAAAGCTATTCTTAGCTTGGGCCCTAAAGCGGTTATTATGTTTTTAACCGGTACGCTTGGGATTGTTATTGGTGGGCCGATTGCATTAATGACAGTGTCGATCATCGATCCATCACTTTTAGGTGGCAATGGTCCTGATGCGGTTTGGCGTGGCATGACAACCTTAGCGGGTAGCTGGATTGGTGGTGGTGCTAACCAAGCTGCAATGAAAGAAATTTATGAGGTTGGTGGCGAGATATTCTCCGTTATGGTGACGGTTGATGTCATCGTTGCCAATATCTGGATGGCCGTGTTGCTCTTTATGGCGTCTAAAGCCAAAGAGATTGATGCCAGAACTGGCGCTGACACCACAGCCATTGAAGCGCTGAAACAGAAAGTCGAAAAGTATCACGCCGAAAATTCGCGCATTCCTTCGCTGCGCGATATTATGTTGATTGTGGCAGTTGGTTTTGGTGTCACTGGTTTTGCCCATTTTGCAGCTGATTTCTTGGGACCGTTTTTCGAAGCTCATTATCCATGGACCGAAGATTATAGTTTAACCTCTAAATTCTTCTGGCTAGTGGTTATTGTGACTACCGTTGGTTTAGGACTGTCATTTACTCCAGTGCGTCATCTTGAAGCGTCTGGTGCCTCTAAAATAGCTTCGGCATTTTTATACATTCTGGTTGCGACCATAGGTTTGCATATGGATGTGTCTAAAATAATGGATACGCCGATTTATTTCTTAGTAGGTATTGTGTGGATGTTAGTGCACGCAGGGTTAATGTTATTAGTGGCTAAACTCATTAAAGCCCCATTATTTTATATGGCAGTGGGTAGCCAAGCCAACGTTGGTGGAGCTGCATCAGCTCCCGTAGTGGCAGCAGCATTTCACCCAGCCTTGGCACCTGTAGGGGTGTTACTGGCAGTATTCGGTTATGCATTAGGTACTTACATGGCTTGGCTATGTGGTCAGTTATTACAAATTGTTGCAGCGTAATGCGCTAAGAGGATCAAATGGATCAAAAAATTATTCAGTTAACTAATCATGTTGAAGTCGCCAACGATAAACCGTTTGTGTTATTTGGGGGCATGAATGTACTCGAGTCACGTGATTTAGCCATGTCGATTGCAGAGCATTATGTGGAAGTGACCCAAAAGCTTGGTATTCCATACGTGTTTAAAGCTTCTTTTGATAAAGCTAATCGTTCATCGGTTAACTCATACCGTGGTCCAGGTATGGAAGAAGGTCTTCGTATTTTTGAAGAAATAAAATCAACCTTCAATGTGCCAATTATCACCGATGTACACGAAATCTATCAGTGTGCACCAGTCGCCGACGTTGTTGATATTATTCAGTTACCGGCTTTTCTTGCGCGTCAAACAGACCTGGTTGTGGCGATGGCGAAAACCGGTGCCGTTATTAACGTTAAAAAACCGCAGTTTTTAGCGCCGCATGAAATGCGTCATATCATTACTAAGTTTAATGAAGCGGGTAATGACAATATTATTTTATGTGAACGTGGCAGTAGCTTTGGTTATAACAACTTGGTTGTCGACATGCTGGGCATGGATGAAATGAAGCAAACGGGTTATCCAGTGATCTTTGATGCTACCCACGCACTGCAACGCCCAGGCGGACGTGCAGACTCTGCTGGTGGACGTCGTGCACAAGCAACTGAACTTGCGCGCAGCGGTATGGCATTAGGGTTAGCAGGCTTATTTATCGAAGCACATCCTGATCCTGATAATGCAAAATGCGATGGCCCATGTGCACTCCCATTGCATTTATTAGAGAAATACCTAACCCAGATGAAAGCGGTTGATGACTTAGTAAAATCATTCGAGTTCATTGATACCAGCAAGTAAATTATTAATAGCATTGGATGACTAATAACTCGATAAGTTGATTATTAATCACTTTAGCACTTTATAAGTGTCTTTTAATCGTCGTAAACAGTAATCTAATTGCCCTTGTATAAGCCCTGACTTTTTACCAAGTTTCAGGGCTTTTTTAGAGCAGTAACCAATATGTGGATCATGTTTACCTTTCTCGCCGCATTCATGCAGGCGTGGCGCAATGCATTTCAAAGCAAGCTGAGTAAAGACGTCAGTGTGGCAGGCGTAACCTTGGCGCGCTTTATTTGGGCTGGTCCCATAGCAGCTGTCTATCTATTTAGTTTGCATCAATATTCCCCTACTGCAATACCCACTTTTAATGCCAGTTTCTGGGGCTTTGTTATTGGTGCTTCATCAATGCAAATTTTAGCCACAGGGCTTATGGTGAAGCTGTTTAAAATGCAGAACTATGCCATAGGTGCTGGGCTAGCCAAAAGCGAAGCCTTAGTAGCCGCTATCCTTGGGGTTATCTTTTTTGGTACTCAATTATCAATACTAGGTTGGATAGGCGTTGTCATCGGCGGTTTGGCAGTCATGTTGCTCAGTAGCAAGCAGGGTTTTAAACAGTTATCACTGAAAACGGTATTGTTAGGGCTTGCATGCGGCAGTGCTTTTGCGTTGACATCCTTATGGGTAAGAGAAGCCAGTTTAACCCTACAAGGGCCATTTACGCATCGTGCAGCCTGGGTATTGCTGTGGGTTATTGGGTTACAAACCATAGTGCTAATTGGTTATTTACTGGCAAAAGATAAATCGACTTTAGCAGCCTTGTGGCAACGACCTAAATTAACCTTAGCCATTAGCGTTTCCAGTTGTATTGGTTCGATTGGCTGGTTTAGCGCAATGTCGTTGCAGGCTGTACCGTATGTGAAAACCTTAGGTCAGGTTGAGGTGTTTTTCACCCTGATTATTGCGACCTTTTGGCTGAAACAGAAAGTGAAAATTAATGATGTTGCCGGATTACTGCTAATCGCTATTGCGGCTATTTTAGTGATGTGGAGTTAATATTATTAGGCTTACTGAGTCGTAAAACTCTCTCGAGGAGAGCTTGATTTTGGGGAACATCAAGCTGATGCGCCTTAGCTTGCTGGCAAATATAGCCATTAATCTCATGAATTTCAGTGGGTCTACCGTGAGCGACATCTTGATACATAGATGAAAAGTTAGCTGAGGTTAACGCAATCACTTGGTATACCCGCGCACTCAGTGCTGCTTTATCTAAGTTGATGCCATCACATTGAGCCACTTGGACTAATTCATCAATAATTGCCGCAATCTGTGCTTGGTATTGAGTCGCGGCTAATTGACCATTAGCACACTGATTTAATGCAGTTAATGGGTTTATGACTGCATTAATCGCCAGCTTTTGCCATAACACGGGTAAAACAGGCTGATGCCATTCAATGGGTTGATGGTCACTGTGCAGATTATTTAGGCGCATCTTTAATGCTGTCGGCATAAGAGGGCCGCTAAAATGCCCCAGTTGGGTTACGCCAAAGCCGCTGTGTTTTACTTGCCACTGATTTTGTTTCAATGCCGCCTGCGATGTTGTGCCTAGGGTCAATCCTTGATGCTTTGCCAATGCAGCAGCCACCGAAAAGTGGGGACCTAAACCATTGTGAAGTAATACAATATGGCATTGAGGAGACAGTTTGGTTAACAAGGGAATAAGTGCTAGTTCAACTTGATAGGCTTTGACACACACAAGCAGTAATTCAACCTGGGCTAAGCGGTTATCTTCGGTGCCCAATATGGTCGCTAATGCTTTATGGCATTGCTGCTTATCGTCAATAAAATCCAGTTTTTGTTGCCGAGTTTGTTTATCTCGGCCAATAAACATCACATCGTCTACTTCTGGCGTTGGCGAGCAGACAGTCAGTTTGTGATACATCAATTGCCCAATTGCACCCGCGCCTAATATGGCAATCAGTCGATGACTATCGTGCGTGGATGATGGTGGCAATAGTGATGTTTTTACCATGTTTTTTTAGCGATTCGCTTTTAATTTACGGTATTTAATCATCGAAAAATGCACTAAATAAAACAGGGCAATACCCGTAAGATCAGCGATAACATCGGCAGCTGATGCGCTACGATAGGGAAGACGTGATTGGATCAGCTCAATCAACACGGCATATGTCGCCAAAGCGCTACACAAAAAATACCAGCGTGGTTTAAAAGCGTAATGAGCTAGGTAAGCAAGCGCGAAAAAGCTACCTAAATGGCCTACTTTGTCCATATGAGCAAAAGTCTGCGGATAACTTGGTTTTGAAAAAACAAGATAGCTTGTCACAATGATGGCGACAACTAAGGCAAGCTTGAAAATATTTTTATAAGTGATCACGAGCGTAATATTGGCCTAGTGAAGCGAGAAGATGGCTAATAATAAGAAACCTACTGAAAATTGTCACTCATTAACCTCTCTGGAAAGTCATAATTGTTATAGTCGAGCCATTTATACTGCTGATAATCGTAAGTTAATCATCGTTAAACTCAGTCTAAATAAGCCCTATAGTGATATTATCAATAAAAATAGCTGCTTGATGATTTTTTGTTAATCAATCACCAGTTAGTCATTAATAACCTCGTGATGACATCTGTGGTCGCACTCCACTATCCCGATAATGACTCCTAGTGTAAAATAGCAAAATATATATGTGATGAACCAAAGAGGAAAGCAAGATGCCATCTATGGATATTGTGTCAGAAGTTGACGAAGAAGAATTACGCAATGCGGTAGAAAACTCCCGCCGTGACGTTGCTGGCCGATTTGATTTACGTGGTAAAGAAATTGACATTGATTTGAAAGACAATGTGGTTACCTTAAAATCGGAAGATGATTTTATTTGTAAGCAATTAGTCGACATTTTGCGCATTCAGCTGAGTAAACGTAACGTCGATCCATCATCAATGGAAGTTGACGACAAAGCGGTTCATAGCGGAAAAACCTTCAGCTTAAAAGTAAATTTTAAACAAGGTATCGACTCACTGATTGCTAAAAAGCTAGTCAAAGCTATCAAAGACAGCAAGCTTAAAGTACAAGCTGCTATCCAAGGTGATTCAGTTCGTATCACTGGTAAAAAACGTGATGACTTACAAGCTGTTATGCGCCTAGCGAAAGAGTCTGATCTTGGCCAACCATTCCAGTTCAATAACTTCAGAGATTAATCCTGAAGACAGCCATTCTGAACAGAAAAAGCCGATATGGGTCACCCTATCGGCTTTTTTATTAAATTAAGCGAATTATTTTTTTAGTTTGTTAGGAATATGACCGAGGCTGTCGCACGTCATGGCATTTTTCCCGCAACAATGGCTGTAAAAATGGTGACGGCAATCTATTTATTCCAATGACCAATATTGAAAAATTGTTTTAAAACGCCCAAGAGGGTAGACATCCATTGCAACAATCCTCATGGATGACTAATCATATACTCGTTCTGAGATGTATCGACATGAAACCAGCATTGTTAGGCGACAGCATGCTGTTTTTCTCTGAACAATATACCTAAATAATATTTGCTGCTTTAACCGCATCAACAAACGTCCTTGAAACGGGGACCTCAAGGTGATTGCTTAGCAACAATGTCATTTTCCTATTTTGTTTATTTACTGATACGATCGCATCACTTGCCACCCACCATGACCTATGAGTTTGTAAGCCAGGAAACCCCTCAAGCTGTAGTAAAGCATCTTTCAGACGCATCAACAGCATGTGACTACCTTTATCGGTATGCACTTTCAAATAGTGATCGTCCATTTCTAAACACAACAACTGGCCACGTTTGTTGATGGGTAATAACGACATAAATTGCTCAATTTGAATACTCTTGGTATCAGTCGTTGAGGCATGCTCTTCAATCACTTTTGTTGATAATTCCAACTGCTGTTGCTGTTGTTTAACATGATTCTGCCACACACTAAAAAAGGTAATAACACCGCCAATCACTAATGTCTTAGGCAGGAAATGAAGAAAGTCATTGATGAGATTAATAGGGGAATTAAAAAATATCATGGTGATTAATGGCACAACTAAGCTCATTAATATACTTGCTATTAAAGATGATATTGCAACACGTAGCCAAGGAGCACTGAACTTCTCAGATAAATATTTATGCCCTAGATTGATTAACGGTGAATAAATAAAATAACCACAAACACACGTAAAAACCCAATAGCTAATCGACATAAAGACCGGCAGCTCATGCATGCCAAACGGTGCTAAAAAACCAATAAAAAGTCCTATAGATATTACAACAAGTAGTTCTCGCAGTAATTTACTTTTATTAAAAGTAAAGTTTACCGATTGATTTTTAGTAGATATTTCACGAATCGCCAATGGTACACATTCCTTTTTAGTGACATCTTACGAAGTTTTTAACCCATTTTACGTAAAGCGGCTGTTGCTTTTCTGATGCCCATTCTATCGTCTATTTAACAAGACGCAACGGTGATACTTCACCAGCATATTCCAATTTAACAAGTCAACGTGCCTGCACAATGACACCATTTGCTAAGGATATAAAAATGAGCATCAACAGCCAGAAAATAAATGTTAACAGCAATAAATTAACCCAAGTCATACTGACCTCAATACTCTGCAGTTCATTGTTTACTTCATCGGTTTTTGCAGCAGATATCTCTTTTGAAATAGAGGGCGTTAACGCTCAACCCAGTAAGATTTACGCACAGCTGTTTAATAGTCAAGACAGCTATTCAAAAGGAGAGGCATTTAGTGCTACTTATCTTCAAGCTAAGCAAGGTATCAATAAGGTCATTTTTACTAATATTCCTGTCGGTCAATACGCTATTCGCTTCTTTCAAGACGAAAATAATAACGGCACATTAGACACCAACCTATTTGGAATGCCATCAGAAGGTTATGGATTTTCAAACAACGCCAAACCTAATTATGGTCCAGTTGGTTATCAAGATGCGGCATTTACCGTAACCGAACAGCAAGATCCTGTGATTAATCAAACCCACATTATCTACTAACATAGGGAGGTGCTAATTATGCAACGTAGACAGTTTTTAAAAAGCATGGCTATAGTCGGTGCATCAAGTGTATTGCCCGCATCTGCAACCTTACTTACCGCACCCGTAGTTCCGGCTATGGTCAATGTTAAACAGTTATTTAATGATGCCTTAGCTGTTCATCCTGAATTGATTGGTTTTGCCAATGTAGAACGTAACTTTGAGCCACAAACACTTTCACTTGAAGGGCGTATTCCAGCAGATTTACATGGGGTATTTTATCGCAATGGCCCAGCAAAACATGAACGTGGAGCCATCCGATATCAACATGCCTTTGAAGGTGATGGCATGTTGCAACGTTTTGAAATAAAAAATCAGAATATCGTCCATCGCGGCCAGTTTATTAACACACCAAAATTTAGCCAAGAGCAACAAGCCCAGCAATTTGTTTATTCTGGCCCTGAGACCAAAATTGCCCATGCGCTACCGGTGGTGACTCCTGACACAGTCAATACCGCCAATACCAATATCATTGCTGTTGGTGATGATCTTTGGGCGCTTTGGGAGGCGGGGTCTCCGACAAAAATAGATCGTGATTCAATGCAATTTCAACAGCAAGTTCATTTAGGAGCAGAGTCAAAATACGCCAATACTTTACAAGGGCTGCCTTTTTCTGCTCATCCAAAAGTGGATCCTAGTGGTGATATTTGGAATTTTGGTTTGCATCCATCAGGTAATATTGTGCTCTATCATTTGGCCGCGAACGGTAACGTCAAAAATGCAGGGGTAATTAACACTCAATATCGTGGCGCAATGCTGCATGATTTCCTCATCACAGACAAGCACCTGTTGATCATTCTGCCATCACTGTTTACTGATAAATCTATTGAAGGACATTTTGAACAAATTAAATACAATACTGACATTCCAATGAGGGTGTTAGTGATTAGTAAGCAGTCATTAACTGTTATCAAGCACTACGAACTTCCAGCGGGGTTTGTATTTCATTATGGAAATGCCTGGGAAGAAATAAATGGCACTATTCATTTTGATGCGAGCTTGTATCCCGACGTGAATGTATTGCATAAGCTGTCTAATGTTATGCAAGGCAAGATTGAACAGGCCAGTACAAAAGCAAAAACAGCGCTGATTACTCTGCACACAGAGGGTCATTACAGTATGCAAATAATGCCAGGTACGAGCGAGTTCCCACGCGTGTGTGATCATGTGGTCGGTTTAAAAAACCACTATTTATACCATCTGTCAGCTAAAACCAATAGCCTATGGAGTGATACATTATCATCTCTCAACACAGATACTGGCGCAGAACAGCATTACCATTTTGGGGAAGATTACTTGGTTGAAGAGCACATTAGTGTTTGCCCAAAAGCGATCGAAAATACCGGCTACTTAATCGGTACCGCACTACATGTACCGACAAAGCGTACTTGTTTGAATATCTTTGCAGTGAATGATTTATCTTCAGGCCCCATTGCAAGAGCATGGCTACCATACCATCTGCCCCTAGGATTTCATGGTAATTTTATGCCGAGCTAAATACCTTCAACATCACCAAACGCCTCGATAACGTTATGCCGTCGTAGTCCATCCACAACCTAGTGGCTTATTCAATTTGAATATCACAGCGGTGAGCTAAAGGAGCTGCGGCGTTAACTACAACACATTTCGTCCAAAAGTAAGCCCGTTGCTTAGATTTGATTGTTTTATTGAGCTCTTACCGGCAGACAAGCATGACGTTAAATTGAAGAGAGAAATTTCCCGTGTAGATGAATCGGCGAGCATCTCAAACCGCGACATTTTGGCGCCGCCCACATGGATGCTTACCGTAAAAATTAATCGCTGGCGTCTCGCTTAATCATCTGCACTAGGCCTGCACTAGGCAGTTAGTTTCAATCACGTCATGGTGCACTTAAGCAATGTTAATTAGGCGAGATTAATCAGACTTGTCATTCTCTTTAGCCAGTGCAGAACCTTGTCACCAAAATCCAACTGAAGTTTGCTAACACCTAACACCTGACAGCCCAAAAAGATAAAGGCAGATTCTGACTCAGAAAGGCTACCAGAATGACCTCAACTAAGTATTACCGAGTTGAGGTTAAATTGATCATAGCGTTGCTAAAGAGGTGGTTTAGCCGCATCTGTTGATACATCAATTGAACCATCTAATGATTGAGCCTGTGCCATCACTTGTAGCTGCGATCGATTAACCAACACCACTAATAACAGCACAGGAAAACCAATCAAACTCGCAGCAATGAAAAAGTTGATATAACCAAAAGCATTGACATATAAGCCTGAAAATCCGGCGATAAATTTTGGAAACAACAACATGATTGAGGATAACAAGGCATATTGTGTTGCGCTATAACCCGTACTGGTTAAACTCGATAAGTAGGCAATAAATGCCGCAGTCGCGATACCAGCACTAAAATTATCCACCGAGATAGCCAAGGTTAAAAATGGCACGTTATAGCCAATATAGGCCTGCCAGGCAAACAACAAATTAGTTACCGCAACTAATAATGCGCCCAAGAATAGAATTTTCATGGTGCCATAACGCATCAGCAATACTCCGCCAAAAGCGGCGCCGACTAAGGTCATGATTAAACCATAGACTTTACTGATAAAAGCGATTTCCTCTTTGCTGAAACCGATATCGACATAAAACACATTTGCCATGATGCCCATGACAATATCGGAGATGCGATAGCATGAAATGAGCAACAAAATCAGAATGGCACTTTTGCCGTGACGTTTAAAAAAGTCAATAAAAGGCAATACGCTAGCACTGTATAACCAGGCTAACGTTCCGGCGATTTTGGCTGGATACTTGGCTGCAAAATCGGCTCTTAGTTGCCGTTCTTTATCGTCAGCGTATTTAGTATCAACCTGAGGTTCTTTGCTGCATAGGGTGGTAATAATGCCAATGCCCATTAACATTGCCATGGCAAAGTACGCTGTTTGCCAAGCTTGTAGATTGTAAGCATCATCACCTGGTGATACCCAAGCTGCTATGGTTAAGGCACCTGCGGTGGCAATGATCATCGCCCCTCGATAACCGACCTGATAGGCTGCTGCGAGT
Source organism: Shewanella sp. SR43-4 (assembly GCF_014163845.1). Lineage (NCBI taxonomy): Bacteria > Pseudomonadati > Pseudomonadota > Gammaproteobacteria > Alteromonadales > Shewanellaceae > Shewanella > Shewanella sp. SR43-4. The sequence continues at coordinate 68,427 of NZ_JACJEB010000016.1, forward strand.
GCTGCTTGCATTTTTTCTGGAGCAGATTCAATTCGAAAAGCATCAATGACAATATCTTGAGTCGCTGATGCGAAGGCGAGTAGTAGCGCGCACAAAGCCAAACGTTCAAGATTAACCACAGGATCGCTGATCGACATACCAAGTATGGCGCCAACTAAGCACAATTGTGCAAACAGCATCCAACCTCGTCTTCTGCCTAAAAAGCGCGTAAATAAGGGCAGAGACATACGGTCGACTAATGGTGACCATGCCCATTTAAAAGCATAGGTGAGTGCTATCCAGCTAAAGTAACCAATGGCGGCTCGGTCAACGCCGGCCTCACGTAACCAAAAGCTCAGCGTCGAAAAGACCAGCATTAATGGTAAGCCGGCAGAAAATCCCAGCAAGAGTAAGATTAATACTCGTTTGTGGTAATAAACCGATAATGCTTCACGGGTACGAGCCAAAAAAACCGACATAAGACAACTGGATAATGGAGAATGGCTCTAGCTTATGTTGCAAGAGGTTTAGGTTCAAGCCATTCTAAAAGATTATTCAGCCAGTTTGAGGTTAAACTAGAATGCAGACCATAATTCAGATAATTGACTTAAGGTCTGATACCTATACAGCTTTGTGGCACATTGCCACCAATATTGATGTAGTCGCAACAGTCATGCACTTGTTGGCGTAAATATTGATTGCCTTTAATGGCCCAACCAGACCAATGATCAAAACAATACAATAAGTGCCAAAACACTTTTTCAGTATCACTGGGTTGCTCAGTTAATTGCTTGGGATTGTTTGATATAAATTGCCACTCTTCTAATACATCCCACATGTACAGTTGTATTTCTTTGTAATCTAATTGATTGTCTAAAAAAGCTTTGCCGTAATAGGCAAGTTGTGGGGCTTTGGTTTCAATGAAATCATTAGCCGTCATAATATTTACGTCCTTGAATATTAGAAGTACGGTGCCAAGAGTTGCGCAGCTAATTGTCTGAAAGAGTAAACTAGATTATAGACGTTAATCTGGCGATTAACGTGATAAGCATTAAAAAAAGAGTCATATTTGTCATTCTATAGTGCTATTTCATTGATTTATAAGCTAGTAAAAATGTAGGGGCTAGGTAGTCGGATGATTATGTCAAACATCCCTTGGTGCTGGTTAATGTCAATCGTGCACTGGTATTGGTATTTGTGCTGGTCCAGATATTTTTGAAACTAAGAATTTTTGAGACTAAGCATTAAGACAATATCGATGGTAATGCGCTTATTACCATCGATAGGTATAGATCAGTCGTGGGAAATTAGCGAGGCAGTAAAGTGGCTTTTTTTAGTATTACGGTTTTTACCGGAAAATCGGGCCAGTTTAGGGTGCTATTATGTTCAGTCGGCATCAATGAAATGGCTTCTAGCACATCCATCCCTTTGGTGACTTCACCAAAAACGGTGTAGCCCCAGCGGCGTTTAGACGGATCTAATTTCTTATTGTCACCCATGTTGAAGTAAAACTGTCGTGTGGCTGAATGGGGGTCATTATCTCGAGCCATGGCTATTGTGCCAAGAGCGTTCGATAAACCATTGCCCGACTCATTTACCACAGGCTTTAGCGAAGGACGTTCTTCTAATTTAGGAGTTAAGCCACCACCTTGAACCACAAATTCGGCGATTACCCGATGAAAAATTGTATTGTCGTATTCACCCTTAACCACATAAGTTAAAAAGTTATCGACTGTAAGTGGCGCACGGGTTCGATCTAACTCAACCACAATTTTCCCCATAGACGTGTCTAACTCTACTTGTGGATATAGGGTGTCTTTTTGAATATCAACTTCAGCATTGGCGCTTATGCTGGCCAATAACAATAAACAAGTGGCTAGCCATTTAAACATAATATGCAATCCTTTTATTGGCATCTTTCGTGACTCATCGCTGCTAAGCCGTGGTCAATTAACGTTGAATAAATTGGTGTAACTCTTCATCGTTAAGAATTTCAGTCGTGAGTTTATCCACTAGCTTGGTGATATCTAATTCAAGCGTGGCAAAATCAGGACTCAATGGACCCTTTAAGTAGCCGTTAGCATTATATGTTTTAGTAAATTCTTGCTGTGAATTTTTAGCTAGTACATTAATCACTAAACGTGTTTTAGATTCAAAACTGAAGGTGGTATCAGTGACATCTGCTAATAAATAATTCAACTGAAATTGCACTGAATTTCGTGCGGCGGGGTCTATGACATAACCAGCTTTTATCATCCCATTACGAAATAACTTGTCCAGTTGTTGGCGGATAGGTTCACTGGCACTCACTAATCTCGGCGTTTTGCCTTTTTCGTTGAAACGTACCACAAAACTGGCTTCGCGGGTGTCTATGGTGTCAACCATTACCGGATAATCAGCTTCAGTTTGTAACTTGACGGGCCCCAATGTGGGATTGAGACCAACATGAGTTGGCTCATAACTCGCACAAGCTGATAGCAATAATGTAGACAGTAAAATAGGGATCAATAACTTCATGAGGCAACAATAACAAGCAAAAGGTAGATAAATGATACCAGAATTTGTCTGGGTTTCCAGCATCGCTAAGGTTATGTTGTTATAAAGATAAATTCACTAATGAACGCCTCGAGGTATATAGCTAAGTCAATAATCAATAACTTGTTTCAGAGGTTCAATTTAGATGCCGACAACAATCTTACGGGGTTGTTGACATTAATCACTGATCAATTCAGGTTAGTATTATGCAACTTAAGTTTGATAAACAACATTATGTAGGTAATGCAATGCAACATAAACAGCCACAATTGGCGCCAGATAAATTGATTAATGCCAATGGCCAGCCTGTATTTGGCATGTTTGATGGGCTTGTTGATTCACTCAACGTTGATCAGTTTGCTTACTCTACGGTAATGGACAAACCTGCATCAGCAGTGGCTAAGCATTTTGATTTTAAGCAGTTCCAATTTGTGAGTATTATCACCCCTCATTATATCGTTGCACTTGCGATTGCGGATATTCGTTATGTTGCTAATGGCTTTTGTTACCTGTATGACATCAAAGCTAATAAACTAACGCAAACACAATGGCTAACCCCATTAGGGCTTGGCTGTAAATTAAGTGACTCACCTAAGCATGGGCGCGCTGAGATTGGCCGGAAAAGCAAAGGAATTGTTATTGATATTGTCGACGGCCAATGGCAAGTCGAGATTAATCTTGCAGACATACAAGCCAATCTGCGTATTCAGCCTGCACCATTGAGCTTACCCATCTGCTTGTGTACCCCAACGGGTTATAACGGTTGGACCTATACTCAAAAGCACAATGGCTTAGCCGTCACTGGACAATTAACCATTCATCATGAACCACAGCCTTTGCAATATGCATTGGCGGGTTATGACTTTTCAGCTGGATTTATGCGCCGCGAAACCAGTTGGCGTTGGGCTTCAATCAATGCTCAAACCGACGATGGTGTTATTGGGCTTAATTTGGCCGCCGGGGTTAACGAAACTGGTCAGACTGAAAATGTAATGTGGATTAATGGTCAACGTCATTTATTGGGTGGTGCACAGTTTGATTTTAATCGTCACTCACAACAAGATGGATGGCATATCACGACTAATGATGGCAATGTCGACTTGCATTTTAGACCATTAAATCAGCGCAGCGAAAAGCTCAATTTAATTTGGTTAAAAAACAACTTTAGACAATACATTGGCTATTTTAGTGGCGTGATTTGCGATAACAATGGTAACCAATATAAGTTAACTAATCAGCTTGGCTTAACTGAAGACCATTTTGCCAAATGGTGATAAATACTAATGGTATCTACGAGGTGAGTGCTTTTTTAGCCTATGGCTTACGGATAACTAGAAACTGGTTACTCACACCGGATAACTAAAAAGCGCTTATTGGAAGCGGTTTACTAAAATGGCTTTGGCGCAACAAAGCGTTGATTTGGCATTAGGCATTAGGCGTAGCGAAGCGCTAGTACAAACCTTGTTAAAATAATAATAAATAGAAATGGATAACAATATGGACATGGATTTACTGATTGCTCACCCTGAGTGGTTATTATTGGTGTTAGCACCGATCTTTTTCGGCTGCATTTTATTGGAGTGGTGGTTTGGCGTTCGCGCCCAGCGATTACCGAGTAATGCTCAATATCGCCCTGCCGAAGTGCTGTGTAATTTTGTATTAGCTGGCATGCATCAAGTGGCGGATATCATTGCAGGCTTATTTATTGCGAAAATCTATTTACACTTTTTCGGCTGGCGTTTATTTGATATGGAAATGAGCTTATTCACTTTTGGTTTATTGCTCATAGCTCAAGACTTTTGTTATTACTGGTTTCATCGCGCTAGTCATCGTATTCGTTGGATGTGGGCGGCGCATGTGGTGCATCACAGTTCAGAAAACATGAATTTCAGCACAGCTTTTAGACAAAGCTTAATGTACCCATTGGCAGGAATGTGGCTGTTTTGGTTACCGCTGGTGGTAATTGGCTTTGATCCTAACTGGGTGGTATTTGCGGTGTTGCTCAATCTAGGGCTGCAGTTCTTTGTTCACACCCAAGCGATTAAGTCGTTAGGGCCATTGGAATGGATTTTTAATACACCGTCCCATCACCGAGTTCATCATGGGCGTAACCCACAATACATAGACAAAAATTATGCGGGGGTACTGATTATATGGGACAAACTCTTTGGTACATTCGAGCCTGAAAATGAAACTGTGGTTTACGGTATAACTAAACCGGTAAACAGCTTTAATCCGTTAGTGGTGACCTTTAGTGAATGGCGCGAGATGTGGGGTGATGTTACCCAAGCCCAATTATCTCTAAAACAACGTTGGCGGATATTGTTTGCACCGCCTGCAACACATCAACAGTCATCAACTAAAACGGATGCTTAAGCTTAGTTAAATAGGCTTTAGGCTCATTTTATCCCACTTTGCTAGCTTTAATAGAGTAGATAAGTGGGATGAGATGGCCTTGATGCTTTAGCTGATATCCTTTGCCTGCCACAAACTCCAAACCCTCGATACAGTTATAAGGACTGTAAGGGTGCTCGTTAAACGCTTCGATGCTGAGGCCCGCCGCAATGAGTGCGCTAATCACTTCACTTATCGGATGTGGCCAAGTGACTACGGTTTCGATTTGGTCGTTATGGTTTTCGGTGTAGGTGACTTCAGCTTCAATATCCGCTTGTAACTGCGCAAAATAGCCATAACCAGACAACACATCATTAAACGGGTGGAACTCAACTAAATGAAACTCACCGCCAGGTCGTAATGCGCCCGCAATGGTTTGGGCCCAGCGAGTTAAATCGGGTAACCAAGCTAACACCCCATAAGAGCTGAATACGATGTCATATTGCTCGGTATTGTGGTCACCAAACTGATAGATGTCATTATTGATAAATGTTGCTGGTAAGTGTAGTTGAGCGGCCAGCTTTTTGGCTGTTTTAATCGACTCGCTAGATAAGTCTACGCCAGTGACATTAGCGCCAAGTCTTGCCCACGATAAACTGTCTTGCCCAAAGTGACATTGTAGATGCAACAGACTTTTATTGTGTACATCACCGACTTGTTCAAGTTCAATGGGGTTTAATGATGACTTGCCTTGGATAAATGCATCTAAGGCGTAAAATGTTGAGTCAAGATGGATTTGTGTTCGCTGGTTCCATGCGTGTTTATTGATCGCTAAATAGTCTTTTGCTTGATTGTCCATTAAATAAAGTCGTCCATTATGATTATTGTCAAATTTTTATATAGCGACCGATCAACTTATTTTATCGCTTGTAAAATGACAAATTTACCATTGGATGCCACAGTCGTGCAGTTTTTAAAAATGCGCTTTATTTTAACGTGGTAGGCTAAATGTCGATTACCGACAATATGCAATAAACCGCCTTTCTTTAAGCGTTTATGTGCGTCGACAAACATTTGCCAAGCGATGTGGTCGGTAATAGCTTCCCCTTGATGAAACGGAGGGTTACATAGCACTAAGTCTGGTTCAACATCTGCGGGCAAGTTACTCAGGCAATCGTCCCAATGGAAAAAAGCTTGTGGCGTTTGTTCTGTTTGTGGTTCTTGGGACTGAGCGTCTAGGGCGTTAGCATGCCAATTATGCTTTGCCGAGGCGATAGCCATATCAGAATCATCGACAAAGTGGATCTGCGCATGTGGATAACATTGCTTTGCATGTAAGCCTAAAATACCGTTACCACAGCCTAAGTCTATGATGTGGTTGAATTCACCTTTGGGCATGTTATCGAGCATAATCCTTGCGCCAATATCGAGCTTATTGGCAGCAAATACATTGGCAAGATTGCTCATCGTCAGTTTCAGTTCATCGACGTTCCAACTCACCGCTTGCGCTAATGAGCGTGGTTTACCATCGCTAATACAGCTGATTACCCGTGTTTTTTTCCACGCTAAACTGGCTGATGCAGGACCTAGATTCTTTTCAATACTGGCGAGCAATGCGGGGTTGATTGACTTGGCTTTAGCACCGATCAGTATTTGGGTTCCCGCTGGAAGCACGGTTGATAAACGCGCAAGTTGCTGGCCAAAGTAATGAAGATTCTTCGGTAATTTCATCAACACTAATTGAATATTGTCTGGCAGAGTATCGCGACTGTTAAACCATTGAATATTAGTCGGTGCCAGTTTGTTGCCTAATAAATTTTGCTGACATCCTAGCAAACTGGTTTTTGCGTCGGTTTCTATTAGTAGCTCACTGTTTGGAGCTTGTGCTGCTAATGCACATGTCAGCGCACCAAAATTATCATTAAGAATCGCGGTTGTGCTTGGGGTTATTTCTGCATCAATGAGGTATTTGATTAGGTATTCATCAGCCGCGTCCCATGCTTGTAAGTTGGATGCTTGTTGGCTTGGATAACGAAAAAGCTCAAGCTCTATACCTGAACAAGCAAATTGGGTTGTCATGACTGTGTTACCTAATAAAAAAGAATATCAATAAAATAGCCCAATATTATCTCAGATAACACCTAGTAGCGCGAGGCTTAGGCTTAAACAAGTTGATAAGAAAAATATGAGTTCAGTTTTACTATTTTATCCGTCAGCTATTCTCGCTAAGGCGATATTGATATTTAAATGCCAAGGGAGATTTTTTATAAAACAAGATGCTAAGAGTACCTCGCTAGGGCAATCAAGCATTATTGGGTAAAAATGTTCATGTTATACCGATGATTGCTATTAATTGTACGGTTAAGTAACATCAATCTATTGACTTAAAATAATGGTTTTCAAGGGATAATGATGAAAGGTGCTGGTGGAACGTCTGGCGGAATAGGTCAGTTCTTTATTGGATTAGTGATGATGTGTGGTGGCTTTTATATGTTATTAAATGCCATAAAAGTGACCAGTTCATTTGGCTTTAGTAGCCATTTATATCAGCTCGGTGGTTTTGGGCTTACCAGTGGTATGGTGATGATCCCATTTATGTTTGGCGTGGGCATTATGTTTTATAATGGCAGAAACATACTTGGCTGGTTACTGACATTTGGCTCATTAGTGGCATTAATTTTTGGCGTAATAAGCTCGATTAATTTTCGATTCTCTTACATGAGTGCATTTGATTTAATTGTTATTTTGGTACTTAGCGTGGGTGGTTTAGGCTTATTTTTACGCTCTTTGAAAGCGATTGAAAAACGCTACCCTGAGTCTTAATCATGTTTGTGGATTGCAATAAATGCGTGTGTTAAATGATATTTGACGATTAACAGCCGCTAGTTTGAACATTTATAATGGGACGAACACTAGTTGAAGTTGCCTGACGGTAACGTAAATAACATGCTGCGGTGCCAGCATCTTCAACAATAACACCATGCCAATATATCCAGGCTCCAGCAAACACGCTGGGGCGTTTGTTCCAATCACCTTGTGGTAGGTTTATTAATAGATCAATCCCCTCAGCACTTCCATCTGGGTAACCATACGCCAGCTTAATATCAACACCATCAACATTAAGTGTCGTTGACGCAAGTCTTTCTACGCCGGCAATAGCGGCTTTGGAATTGGTTAACGTTGCCGCTGACTGCATTGCTGTTTCCATGCCATCCATAGTCGACACGATTGCATCAGTACGTAAATCAATAAATTTACTTGTAGCCACAACAGCTAATATGGCCAAAATAATGATCACGACAACCAATTCTATTAATGTAAAACCGCTTGACGCGCTTAAGCTATTCTTCATTATATTTTTCCTCATATTATTGTTAGTCAAAAGCAGGGCGGGGAGCTTGAAATAACAATATTGGCGCAGTATGTGGCAATATTTTATATGCATAAGGATTTTAATACTGCAGCAAGAAGCCACAAACGCAGCCCAAGTGGGCGGCTACACGGCTTGCATTTTCATCAAATTAGTTTGTTTTAGGGTAATGGCTTATGTCGTATCCCTAAATAAACCATTAAGTTGTTCGTGCCGAACGAATGTTAACTAACAAATTTCAACCAACAAGGTTCAGTACCCGCTTAGCATTATTTTTGCTGAACAATAATCAGGTGTTTTGGGTGCTTGTAGTTAAAGCATCTACAATGTTTTGTTGGTACTATCAGAATATCTTAGTTATTTATGCTGGTTAATACTGTGACGAATTCAACGACTACTGCAACCGCGGCAATTTCTCCTACTAAATCTTCTCCACCGCATCCTGTTCTGCCTTGGATTTTACAGTTTCTATCGCCTTATCGTTTGAAGGTAGTGGCAGCAATAATCTTTTTGTTTATTGGATCGCTAGCATGGCTATCGCTTGGGCAAGGTGTGCGACTGATGGTGGATGAGGGCTTTGTTGCCGATAACGCAGGGCGTCTAAATGAGATTATGTTGTTTATTATTGCGATAACAGCGGTCAGCGGCACAGCGGTTTTTTGCCGATTCTATCTTATGACATGGCTCGGCGAGCGGGTTAGTGCTGATATTCGATTACAGGTTTACAGTCATTTAATCGCGTTATCGCCAGCTTTTTTTGCCACCCAGCGAACTGGTGAGGTGATTTCACGATTTACCGCAGACAGTACTTTATTACAAAGCGTTGTTGGGTCGAGTTTATCAATGGCATTACGTTCAAGTGTCACTGTGATTGGTGGCATTGTTATGATGGCGTTTACCAGTGTTAAATTGACCGCATTAGTTTTATTAGCGGTTCCCTTGGTACTAGGCCCTGTGAGCTTTTTTGGACGAAAAGTAAGGGCTTTGTCACGTAAAAGCCAAGATAGAGTAGGCGATCTAGGTGCTTATATCGATGAAACGTTACATGAGATTCATACCGTTCAAGCGTATACCCATGAAGCTAAAGACCGTCAACTTTTTTCCGACCGTGTTGAGGCGGTAATGGATGTGGCGAAAGGCCGTATCAAGTATCGTGCACTACTTATATCAACCGTGATGTTCTTAAGTATTGCCGCCATTGCCTTTGTGACTTGGATTGGCGCCAAAGACGTTATGTCTGGCAGCATCACTGGCGGGGAGTTGTCTGCGTTTATGTTTTACGCTGTGATGGTCGCAGGTGCTGTAGCGACTATTAGTGAAGTCTTCAGTGAAATTCAGCGGGCTTCTGGGGCGGCTGAACGGTTAGTGGAATTAGTTAACACCCCAATAGACATACCTCAGCAAGCTGTACCAGCGCAATTGGTGCTGCCTGTTAATGGTTTGCTCAGTTTTGATAATGTGAGCTTTGCTTATCCATCGGATCATGGGCAAGACGTGATCCGCCAGCTGTCGTTGACGATTGCTCCTGGTGAGCGGGTGGCATTAGTGGGTCCAAGTGGTGCAGGGAAAAGTACCTTATTCGAATTGATGATGCGCTTTTATCAGCCCAAACAAGGGCGAATTTTATTAGATGGTATTGATATTTCGACGCTATCATTGGCTGATTTACGCCAACAATATGCACTGGTACCGCAAGAGTCGGTGATTTTTGCTATGAACGTACTCGATAACGTGCGATATGGTCGCTTAGATGCCAGTGATGAAGAAGTTAAGCAGGCTTGTATTGCGGCTAAAGCCGACGAGTTTATTAGCGAGTTTACCCAAGGCTATGCAACTTATTTAGGTGAACGTGGTGTGCGCTTATCTGGTGGTCAAAAGCAGCGGATAGCGATTGCTAGAGCGATTTTAGCCGATAGGCCATTACTGTTACTTGATGAGGCCACTAGTGCGTTAGATGCTGTGAGCGAGATAAAAGTTAAGCAGGCGCTTGATTCTCTAATGGCTCAACGTACCACAGTGATTATTGCCCATCGTTTAGCGACAGTGATTAATGCCGATCGGATTTTTGTCATCGATAAGGGGCAATTAGTTGCCAGCGGAACCCATAGCGAATTGATGACCAGTAACGAATTATATCGTGAGTTTGCTAGCTTACAGTTATTAATGGATAACGATGAGCCCGCAATTTAATCAGCTCAGAATTGATTGGCTAATTCGGTATGTTAATCGTTCATCAATAAACTATATGCCTTAGCATCTTGTTTATTGATGAACGGGACGCGGTATTATCGACAAGCATTCACCTTAGGGAGAATGTTCCAAACCACCGATTGCTAATCAAGCTGACTTGCGTAATTCACGACGTAAAACTTTACCTACTGTGCTTTTTGGCAGTTGTTCGGTAAATTCAATAATACGTGGGACTTTATAAGCCGTGAGTTGGCTTCGACAATAATCATTAATTGTCTGTTTTACTGCCTCAATATCCGTTGGCGGCTGTTTTAATACAATCACTGCTTTTACCGCTTCGCCAGAACGTTCATCTTCCACCCCGACGACCGCACACTCTAGCACTAGCTCATGGCTTGCAAGTACGTCTTCAACTTCATTAGGATAGACGTTAAAGCCCGAGACAATAATCATGTCTTTTTTACGATCGACAATGGTGTGATAACCATCAACACTGGCAATACCAATATCGCCGGTTTTGAAAAAGCCATCTTTAGTCATGACGTTAGCGGTTTCTTCGGCTTTATGCCAATACCCTTGCATCACCTGAGGTCCGCGAACAGCAAGTTCTCCTGCTTGACCGATAGCCACTTCATTGTCATCCATATCAAGCACTCGCACTTCAGTGCCCAAAACGGGTTTGCCAATAGTACCAAGACGCTGATGACCAGGTGCATTAAGGCTGACGACTGGTGATGTTTCAGACAAACCATAGCCTTCTGAAATCATACAACCAGTAGTTTGTTGCCACAAATTAGCCGCGGCGCTGGTTAAGGCGGTACCACCTGAAATGGTTATTTTTATTCTACTGAAATCTAAGGCTTTAAATTCGGGTTGATGACATAAACCGACAAATAATGTGTTTAAGCCTGCAAACCCAGTAAAGGGATAAGCTTTCATAGTATTGATCAACCCTGCAATGTCGCGAGGATTAGGGATTAATACTGAGCAACCACCTGATTCAAAATACAGGACTAAATTAACCATAAAAGCATAGATATGATAAATCGGTAATGGCGCGACAAATACATCATGCCCTTCGTTCATGGTGCTGGCAATTCGCGATTTCACTTGGCCTGAGTTGGCTAAAAGGTTGCCATGATTGAGCATAGCACCTTTGGACAAACCGGTTGTGCCACCAGTGTATTGCAGCGCAATTAAGTCATCATGGTTGGGCTTTATTGGGTTATATGGATGTTTGGCACCTTCAGCAAGCACGGCCATAAATTCTACTTTACTAAATGGTGTTTCTGGCTGGCCTTGTGGCTGAATAAGGTCCATTGCATGCGTTGAAATAACTAACTCGATAGCGGTGTTATCGATAACCTTAGTTAATGTTGGTAATAGATCAGATAATACAATTAAGGCTTTAGCCCCTGAGTCATTAAATTGATGAATTAGTTCACGTTCTGTGTACATAGGATTTGTATTCACGAGCACCATCCCCGCGCGAATAACCCCATACGCCGCAATGACAAACTGAGTAATATTAGGCAGTTGGATTGCGACTCTGTCACCCGCTTGCAATGAGGTGCAATGCTGTAAGTAGCTGGCAAAATAGCGTGAATCACGTTCTATTTCACTAAAGGTGGTGCTTTTACCAAGACAAGCATACGCAGTATTGCCAGCGAACTTTTCACACGCTGTTTCGATTAAATCAACAATGGATGAGTATTGATCTAGGTCGAGTGTTGAATCAGCATCATAAGGCATGCTATCTCCTTTTATGTTTGAGTTATTATTATAGAAATCAAACGTCCGTTTAGATTATGTTGACTAACCTACACGGGTCAATATCAATTGGCAAAGCCTCACTGATATTGATTTGAAATTAGCTTGTTCATTTCGGGTAATCCTCTAAAAACTTCTAGGATAAAAATGCAGCTTAAAGTGTAAAATTATAATTACACTTAAGGTTTGTAGTGATTATGTTTAAAATATTTACTTATTGAAAATAATTCGTTTTGTGATGTATGTCACTAAAAATCAAAAGCTTAGACCGTTATTGTGTTGGTTAATCTTTAGCAAGTGCTTATTTATCCCAAAAAGTGTTAGCAATTGTAATTCAATTGTTATAGAAATGTAGTCGGGATAGGGATTATTTCGATAGTGTGACGTGTTTTTTAGCTACTTTTGTAAAAGACATAGTCGACAAACAACAATAATAAGCAGTTGAGAACATAATAATGATGATGCAATCAAAAAAATCTAAATTTGGTATTAGCTCTTTAAGCTTAGCCATTTCATTTGCACTTGCCGGAACGGTAATTAGCTCTCAAGCTTTTGCTGAAGATGAAGAAGCTGTAAACAAAGAAAATGTTGAAAAAATCGCAGTAGTTGGTTCACGTGCTGCACCGCGTTCAATTGGTGATTCACCGGTTCCAATTGACATCATCAGCAGTGATGATTTAAAGAAAAATGGATCAACTGACATGATCGACATGTTAGTGACATCTGTGCCTTCTTTTAACTCTCGTGCGCAACCTATTAGTGACGCAGCAACGCTAGTTCGTCCGGTTAACTTACGTGGTTTACCGTCTGACAGTACGCTTATTTTGGTTAACGGCAAACGCCGTCACCGTGCGTCAGTTATTGCTTTCCAAGGTGGTGGCATTAACGATGGTGCTCAAGGTCCAGATATTTCAGTAATTCCAGGTGTAGCATTAAAGCAAGTTGAAGTATTACGCGATGGTGCTGCAGCTCAGTATGGTTCTGATGCGATTGCGGGCGTTATGAACTTTGTATTAAAAGACGCCTCTGAAGGTGGCTCTATCACCGTCAGTCAAGGTGAATACTACGAAGGTGACGGCGCAGCAACTACTATTGATGGTAACATTGGTTTACCGTTAACTGATGATGGCTTTGTTAACATCAGTGCGCAATATAAAACCGCTGATGCGACTAGTCGCAGTGTACAGCGTCCAGATGCCGCTGCGATTGCCGCCGCTGGCAACACTTCAATTCAAGACCCTGCACAAACATGGGGTAATCCAGAGATTAATGATGACTATACTGTTTTCATAAACTCAGGTTTTGATATTAATGATGACACTCATTTGTATGCTTTTGGTAACGTATCTTCACGTGAAGCAACAGGTGGTTTCTACTATCGTAACCCACATAACCGCGGTAACGTGTATTCCAACGATGGTGGTGAAACATTACTCGTAGGTGCTGTTAATGGCGATCAATCAACTTGTGCGGTTGTGCCAGCTAATGTTCCTAACGTGCTTGATACCCCTGAGTATCAAGCTATGGTCGCCGATCCAAATTGTTTTGCGATGAACCAAATTCGCCCAGGTGGTTATACGCCACAATTTACCGGTAAAATTGAAGACATGTCTTTCTTTGCTGGTGTTAAAGGCGAGTTAGGTGAATGGATGTACGATGCCAGTGCAGGTACAGGCAGTAACAAAGCCAGCTTTGGTTTAAAAAACTCTCTTAATCCATCGTTGGGTTTAGATACACCAACAGACTTTGACACCGGCTCTTACGAGCAAGTTGAAACAACGGTAAACCTTGATTTCTCGCGTTTTGTGACTTTAGGTGGCATTGAAGATATTAGTTTTGCTGCGGGTGCTGAATGGCGTAAAGAGTCATTTGAAATTGGTCAAGGTGATGAAGCCTCTTGGATTGCTGGCCCTTACGCAGACCAGGGTTTCAACATCGGCTCACATGGATTTAAAGGTTTTGGTCCAGAATCAGCTGGTAAAAACGACCGTAGCAACATTGGTATTTATACTGACGTTGAAGCGTATTTAACCGAAGACTTCTTACTAGGTGTCGCACTTCGTTACGAAGATTTCTCTACTTTTGGTGACACATTAAACTACAAGTTAACCGCGCAGTATGTTGCAACGGATGAATTATCGTTCCGTGCTTCACACAGCACCGGTTTCCGTGCACCTACAGTCGGTCAAGAAAACGTAGTCAATACACAAACATCGATTGTTAATGGTGATTTGATTCAGACCTTTATTGCGCCACCAACAAATCCATTAGCGGCTTTCTATGGCGGTGAAGTGCTTAAGCCTGAAGAGTCTGTTAGCTATGCAGCTGGTTTGGTGTATCAATATGAAAACTTGTTCTTAACAGTTGATTACTACAACATTGAAGTCACCGGTCGTATTGCTCAGTCAAGCCAAATTTCGGTTAAAGCAAGTGATTATGATGCATTAAGAGCTGCTGGTGTTGAATTCCCTGAACTGATTTCAGCGGTAACCTTCTATACCAATGACTTTGATACCACCACTCAAGGTGTTGATATTGTCGGTTCGTATACTACTGAAATGCTTTCTGGCGATGCCAAGTTTAGCTTAGCCTATGGTTGGACTGATACTAGTGTTGATAAGTATGATCCAGAAACAACTGATGCAGGTAAAGTTCGTCGTTTAGAAGATGGTATTCCAGCACATCGTGCCACTCTAACGTGGGGCCAAAGCTGGGATGATTTAAGCATGTCTGTGCGTGCTAACTATTTTGGTGAATATTACGCAACACATGCTGATGATACTTCTGATTGGGGTTCTGAGGTTGCTGATGCTGCAGTGACTATCGATCTTGAAGTGAGTTATGCGGTACTTGATAACTTAACGGTATCTGTAGGTGCTAATAACATCTTCGATCAAGAAGCGCAGAAGTTAAAAGATGGCACATTAGGTGAGTTAGGTGGAGTGTACTACGAAAGTGGTCCATTCGATTACAACGGTGGCTTCTATTACGGCCGTGTTAACTATCGCTTCTAATATAAGTTAACTGCCATTGTTGTTAATGGCACAATAACGAAAAAGACTGCTTCGGCAGTCTTTTTTATTTCAAGTATCACAAGGATGATAATTTACTGGGCGACTAGAGATAACGCTTGATAAAGGTCATCGATAATGAGCGCTTTAGGCAACTCAATCCCTTTTGGGTAGCTAGGGCCATACACTTTATTAAACGGCGTACCAGCAACAGCCTGTTGCCCCATGTATTGCTCTATGACCGCATCGGCATGGGTCCAGTTACCTTGCATGAGGATAATATGCTCTTGGTTTAATTGGTTTACGACTTGTTCACGGTGAAGCACATTGGCTTTATTGGTCTGGCAGGGCACACACCAATCTGCTGTGATATCAACAAACACAATATTGCCCTGTGCAACATAAGAGGCAATTTTTTCGGGCTGTAGCGGCTGCCAACGAAGCATTTGGTAAGCTTGATAGTTTTCACCTTTATTAATAAAAGCGAGCACACCAGCAAAACAGATCCCCATAAAAATGAGCATGACAATAATCAGGGGCGGAATCGATTTACCTTTAATTTTAGCCCTGATGAGTAACACCACGGCACTAAAAATAACCAAGAGTAATATCATCATTAATGTCGCCATAGGTTTCCCCTGTAAATACGTTATCATACCCATCCTTATCAGCGGCGCTACACTAGCAGCACATGCTTAACTGGTTGTTAAAATGCATTTTGCACAAATTAGGTGACTACAAGTAAAGGAGTGTTATGACGTTAAGTACTTGGCTGGGATTATTGGCGATATGTTGTTTGGGGGCTATGTCCCCAGGCCCCAGTTTAGCTATGGTGGTTCGGCATACCCTTGGTGGTGGACGATTACACGGTATAGTCTGTGCTTGGGCACATTCAATCGGTATTGGTGTCTATGCTCTGGTAACTCTATTGGGTTTGGCAGCAATATTAAAAGCATCGCCGGTTATTTTTAATACCATCGCGGTAACTGGAGCGATTTACTTAGCTTGGATGGGGATGCAAGCACTTAGGTCTAAAGGCGGAATGCAGCAAAAATTGGCGGCGGGTCAACCCACAAGTCTGTGGATTGCAGCAAGAGATGGTATGGCTATTTCATTATTTAATCCCAAAATACTCCTGTTCTTTTTGGCTTTATTTAGTCAATTTGTATTAGCAGCTCAGACTGCTATTGGCCAAGGTTTAATTGTGTTTACGCCATTAATCGTTGATGGATTATGGTACACCATTATTGCGTTTTTGTTGTCTCATTCTGCCGTGTTGCCTAAGTTACGAAATCAGGCCAAATTAATTGATAGGCTTTCAGGTGTGGTGTTAATTTTACTCGCAATGAGGGTGATTTATACTCTGCTGTAATATCTGAATTTTGCGACTAAATAGTCATCATGATATCGGCTAGGATGAACCGTATTGCTGACGGTGCAAAATGAGTCAGTTATGAACAATAATGCCTAGCAATAATCTGTTAGGCATTATTGTTATAACGCGTCATATGTTGGTTAAACGCCTTTAAACATTTGCACGCTGTCATCGCTTTCTGGCTCTTGTTGCTCTGCAGCAATAGGAGGATTAGCGATGTGATCTTCTAAATTCTCTTTTAACATTGCTTTAAATTCATCAGAAAACCAAGCGAGTGCATGATCTTTTTCCGCAGCAAGATTAGCTGATTTAATCGATGCTTCAAACGCATTAAAACGAGCAGAGGCAAATCTCATTGCGGTACCGACTTTGCCAATATCATTTTCTTGTTGGCTAAGTTGATTGGCTAAGGCAATAAATTGGTCAGCTATTTGATACATTGTTAATTCTGTTTTGGCTTCAGACATCATATCCACTTTGTTGGTGAGTTAATTTTCCAATGAGTGTAACGTCTTTATTTGAAAATTTCAGGTAAAAAATTAGCTATCAGGATTTGAATCTATCAAGACCTCGCCGTTACGCGAATCATAGTATATGGATACCAGTGGTAGTAAATTGTAGTAATAACGGCACTGATCTGGATTGATATATTCAGCTCTATAATCCGATATATCCTTATCTGCACTAATTGAAACACTTGGGCCATCTTGTAATAACGTAGGCCAGACTGAGAGACAGTCATTATTATTATCCAGTCTTGGCGAAGCCTCGTAAGGTGGGTAATTCTGTGCCGGATAACCCCATTGGTTGATATCAAGTTGGCCATCGGTTCCAGCTTGACTGAAAATCGCTAAATTATCTGCCGGGCCAGAATACCCCATGGCTGCCCATTTCATGTGCGCTAGGGTTATTGCTGACGAAAATGCCCCACCAGTGACTTTTACTGTAGCGATTTTAGCATCTCTGCCGATATCAACAAATTTTGGTAAGGCAATCATTGCGATAATCCCAAGTATGATGATAACAACGACGAGTTCAATAAGGGTAAAACCATTTTTAGGGGTGTTTTTGTTATTATGTAATGGCATCATATTAGGCATAAAAGTGATTAATCTGTTGATAGTAAACTAAAGACTGAGCTGTTCACTAATTTATCGCTAATTTTTTGAAGGAATACATTAGATGACTTCCCATTGGCAAACCTTGTTTGAACAACAACAATCACAGCCATATTATCAAGATTTGATGCACTTTATTGCCTCACAAAGGGCCGCTAATAAGGTTATTTATCCACCGGATGATGAAGTGTTTGCTGCTTTTAATTTAACGCCCTTATCAGCGGTTAAAGTCGTGATACTAGGGCAAGACCCTTATCATGGCCCAAATCAAGCTCACGGGCTGTCTTTTTCGGTTAAGAAGGGCATAAAACCACCGCCTTCATTGGCTAATATCTATAAAGAGTTAACCAATGACATTGATGGCTTTGTGATCCCAGAACATGGTGATTTAAGCGCTTGGGCTAAGCAAGGGGTGTTGTTACTCAATACTGTGTTGACAGTAGAGCAGGGGTTAGCTCATTCACATGCTAAAGCAGGCTGGGAGACATTTACCGATAGTGTGCTGAAGTGCTTAGATCAACAAGCATCACCAATCATATTTGTGTGTTGGGGCAATCACGCGATTAAAAAAGGTCGATTGATTACCGCACCTCATCATCATGTAATGAACGGCCCACATCCATCGCCCTTATCTGCTTACCGGGGCTTTTTTGGTTGTCATCATTTTTCAAGTATCAATCAATTATTAATTAACCAGGGTAATAAACCGATAAGTTGGCAAGTGTGATAACAAAAAAGGTGTGAATTGATATTCACACCTTTCTCAATACCGTTAGTCATAAAATCTTGTCATCAGAAAACCACTGTTTATGGTAATTGTTGAGCTCTTGATGATTGCTAACTACTGCGATTAACCGATAAGTGAGCCAATGAAATTAATGCCTGTTTGTAGTCATTATCAGGAAAAACCCCGAGAGCATCAATGGCTTTTTGTGCTTCAGCTTGCGCCTTTTCTTGGGTGTAAACTAATGCACCAGACTCACCCAATGCCACTAATATCTCATCAATAGCTTTAGTACCGTCGCTTTGTTCAATCGCGTCTCTAATCAGCTTTTTAGCAGTATCAGACCCATTTTCCATAGCGTATATCAGCGGTAACGTCGGTTTACCTTCGGCGAGGTCATCACCGATGTTTTTGCCGAGTTCGTCTGAGTTAGCCGTGTAATCAAGTAAATCATCGGTTAACTGAAACGCCGTACCTAGGTATTTGCCGTAATTGGCTAATGCCTGTTCTTGTTCCGGGCTGACATTTGCTAATACGCCGGCTAATTGAGTTGCCGCTTCAAATAATTTAGCGGTTTTACAGTAGATAACCCGCATATAGTTTGCTTCGGTCGTATCGGGATCATTACAATTCATTAACTGTAATACTTCGCCTTCAGCAAGTACATTAGTCGTATGGGCTAAGACTTTAAGCACTTTCATGCTGTCAAGCTCGGTCATCATTTGAAATGAGCGAGTATATAAAAAGTCGCCAACCAGCACGCTTGCACTATTACCGAATAACGCATTGGCAGTTTCACGGCCGCGACGCAGTGTTGACTCATCAACAACATCGTCATGCAATAAAGACGCAGTATGAATAAATTCGATAATCGCAGCGAGTTTTAAATGATGTTCGCCTTTATAGCCAACAGCTCGGGCGGCCAATACAGATAATAACGGACGTAAACGTTTACCACCGCCATTGATTATGTAAAAGCCTAATTGATTAATTAGGGCTACATCAGATTCAAGTTGTTTATATATCAGCTGATTGACTGCTTGCATATCAGTGTCAGCCAGTTGACGAATGGCGTTTAAATCCATAATAGTCTCTGGTTGTTGGGCGACAGGCTTTGCACCCTTAATTAGTCATATCGAATTAGAGCGCATATCTTACAGGATATTAGTGCTATTTTTCAAAGTATGTATTTACACAATTGCGCTTACATTATCCTGATTTCGCGATAGTTTGCTGGATTATTGCCAATTTACCTATAAAATTTAGGCATAGATTAACTCATATATGTTAACTAAATTTTAAAGAAGGCACATTAGCTATTAATGAATAGTGTGCAGTAATAGGGTCTTTTTTATTTGATAGTGAATTAGCACTTGCCGGATGATAATTCTTCGCGTAGAATCCGCGCCCATTGTCATTAAAAGTTTTTTAGCACCTAGTCTCGTCAATAATATGAGTTAGTGTGTTAGTCATTTGGAGTAAAATAGCCATGTATGCTGTTTTTCAAAGTGGCGGAAAGCAACACCGTGTTGCTGAAGGTCATACAGTTCGTTTAGAAAAATTAGAAGTTGCTACTGGTGAAACCATAGAATTCGATCAAGTTTTATTGATCGCTGATGGTGAAACAGTGCATGTTGGTGCTCCTTTAGTTGCTGGCGGTAAAGTCGTAGCTGAAGTAGTTGGCCACGGTCGCGGCGACAAGGTAACTATTATCAAGTTCCGTCGTCGTAAGCATCACGACAAGAAGATGGGCCATCGTCAATGGTTCACCGAAGTTAAAATCACTGCGATTAGCGCATAATTTAGGAGTCTAACTCATGGCACATAAAAAAGCTGGCGGTTCTACTCGTAACGGCCGCGATTCAGAAAGTAAACGTCTTGGTGTTAAACGCTTTGGCGGTGAATCAGTTCTAGCTGGTAACATTATCGTTCGTCAACGTGGTACTAAGTTCCACGCTGGTGTAAACGTAGGTATTGGTCGTGACCATACTTTGTTTGCATTAACAGACGGTAAAGTAAAGTTTCAAGTTAAAGGTCCTAATAATCGTAAGTTTATTAGCATCGAAGCTTAATTCTTTCTAAGCTAGATCTCGAAAGCCCTGCCTATGGTGGGGCTTTTGTGTTTTTTATATCATTAAACTGTTATAGGATAGTTTGATGATTTTGTTTATATGCAGTAGGCGATATCGTGATGAATGCTATCTTCAGCGCTTTCCTGCAAAACTCAGTTATTTGGGTTTATAATTACAGATTAAGTGGCGTCAGGAGTCAGTATGAAGTTTGTTGATGAAGCGAATATTCGCGTAGAAGCAGGTGACGGCGGAAGCGGTTGCGTGAGTTTTAGACGCGAAAAGTATGTCCCAGATGGTGGCCCTGACGGCGGTGACGGTGGTGATGGCGGTAGTGTATACCTACAAGCTAATGAAAACCTTAATACGCTAATTGATTACCGTTTTACTCGTTTTCATATGGCTGAGCGCGGAACCAATGGTCGTGGTCGTGATTGTACCGGTCATGGCGGCAGTGATTTAGTTCTTCAAGTACCTGTAGGTACTCGTGCTATTGACCAAGAAACAGAAGAGTCACTTGGCGATCTTACTTCGCATGGACAAAAGCTTCTCGTTGCTAAAGGTGGTTTCCACGGTCTAGGTAACACTCGTTTTAAGAGCAGTACTAACCGTGCTCCTCGTCAAAAGACCTTAGGCACTCCAGGTGAAGTTCGTTCAATCAAGCTTGAACTTTTATTGCTTGCTGATGTAGGTTTGCTCGGTATGCCAAATGCTGGTAAATCGACTTTCATACGCTCGGTTTCACGTGCAACGCCTAAAGTGGCTGATTATCCGTTCACAACTTTAGTACCAAACCTTGGTGTGGTGAATCCGCGTCCAGGTCAAAGCTTTGTTATTGCCGATATTCCTGGTTTGATTGAAGGCGCTGCAGAAGGTGCTGGTTTAGGTATTCGTTTCTTAAAGCATCTTGAACGTTGTCGCATGTTATTACACATTATTGATATCGAACCTATCGATGGTGTTGACCCTGTCTATTCAGCTCGCGCTATTGTTGGTGAACTTGAGAAGTACTCTCCAAAGCTTGCGGCAAAACCGCGTTGGTTAGTCTTCAATAAAACCGATTTGCTGCTTGACGAAGAGTTACAAGGTAAAATCGATCGCATCGTTAAAGAGCTAGATTGGCAAGGAGATGTTTATACTATGTCTGCTTACAATCGAACCGGAACTGAAGAGTTAAGCATTAAGATGCTCGACTACATCAGAAGTTTACCGGCTATTGTCGAAGAAATAACGCCAGATGCTGATGTTGAATTTAAATGGGATAATTACCATAGCGCAGAAGATGAAGTCGTTAATGAAGATTATAATGATGATTTTGACGATGATTTTGATGATGACGATTATGATGTAGAAGTGATCTATCAACGTTAATAGACTCATTTGAGGATATCGTGTACGAAGATAGCCAAAATGAAATTACCCGCCTTGTAGTGCGTTGTGCGCAACTACTGTTGGCTTATGGTGCTGAGTCTGATCTTGTTGAAGAGATTAGCCAGCGCCTAGGTAAAGCACTCGGTCTTGCTAGCATTGAGATATCAATTTCATCTAATGCATTAGTACTGACCAGCTTAGTACACGGTCGCTGTGTCACGACCACTCGTCGTATTCGTGCTCATGGCATTAATATGACGGTGATTTGTGAATTACAGCGAATTTGTATATTGGCAGAAAAAGGCATTTATGGTGCCAATGAAGTTCGCCGCCGCCTCGCTCATATTACCCCTAAAACTTATCCTGCAATCGCCGTAGTCCCTATGATTGGTTTGTCATGTGCCAGTTTCTGTCATTTATTCGATGGCGACATGATGGCATGTTTAATCACATTTTTTGCCTCGTCGATTGGCATGATGGTGCGGCTTTTTCTAGCATCGCGCCATTTCAATTTATTGGTTAACTTTTCGATTACAGCATTCATTATTACTGTCGTTGCCCAAGCCGGTTATATGTGGCCAATTACCCATACTCCCCAAGTGGCAATGGCCGCAAGCGTATTAATGCTGGTGCCTGGATTTCCGCTGATTAATGCTATTTCAGATATGGTTAAAGGTCATATGAACGTAGGCATTTCTCGCTGGGGTCATGCAACGTTATTAACATTAGCTTCTGTTATCGGTATCACCATCGCCATGCAATTGGGGGGGATTTTCTAATGCTTGAGCTGATTAGTTTGTTATTGCATGACGCTTTTTTTTCCGCGATACCCGCAATTGGTTTTGCCATGGTGTTCAACGTTCCCAAACGATATTTACTCTATTGCGCCCTTGCTGGTGCGATAGGTCACAGTTCTCGAACCTTACTAATGCAATTTTCAATGCCGATAGAATGGGCGACATTTGCAGCCGCTGCAATTGTGGGCGTCGTGACGATTCGGTTTGCAAAGCAACATTTAGCACCACCATTAATGTATGCTGTCGCAGCTATTATCCCTATGGTGCCAGGTACTTATGCATTTAATACCGTGATTGCTCTGATTCAACTGACCGCCCAAAGTCAAGTCAGCCCTGAACTCACTGCACAAGTCATTTTAAACGGCTTAAAAACGGTATTTATTTTAGGTGCGCTTGCCGTTGGGCTAGCGTTACCAAGCTTACTCTACTATCGCACCAGATCGATTATCTAACCACAAGGATTCTGCTTCAATGCGTATTGCAATGATTGCCGCAATGGCCAACAACAGAGTTATCGGCAAAGACAATAAAATGCCATGGCATTTACCGGAAGATTTACGTCATTTTAAGGCGATGACCTTGTCTAAACCTGTGGTAATGGGTCGTAAAACCTTTGAATCAATTGGGCGGCCATTACCCGGTCGACATAATATCGTCATAAGTCGTAACAGCCAGCTGAGTATTGATGGCGTGACCTGTGTTCAAAGCTTTGATGATGCTGTTGCCGCTGCTGGCGATTGTGACGAAATAGTCGTCATTGGTGGTGGTCAGCTTTACCAACAATTATTACCCAAAGCTGATATTTTATATCTTACGTTAATCGATCTTGATGTTGATGGTGACACCTTGTTTCCTGATTGGGATGATGGATCTTGGCAATTACAGAATTCAGTAAATGCAACAAACGACAAAGGATTGCAATATAGCTTTAACACTTTACATAAAAAGTGTTAAATTAGGCGTGTTTAACCCTGAATTAGTTTGACAGCGATCTAAAATATGATCTCTATACATAGCTATATAACTATAAAAAAATAAAGGAGTGTCAGATGCGTCTATTGCCTGTAGCTATCGCAGCCCTGATTGGATCATCTTTTGTATCAGTACCTGCTATTGCCGATACAGATCAATTAGTTGCAAATATTTGTGATTATGTGAAATCAGATGATAAAAACCGCTTACGTAAAAAAATGAAAGAGAGCCGTGTTAAATTACGTAACGTATACTCCAGTATTTCTTGTGATGGCAGCAGTTTATTGCGTACTGCCTACAAGTCGAACGCGGGTAATGTGGGTGAATTTATTGCTAAACGTATGCCATCATCAGATCTTGCTGCTCCAGAAGCTGACGGTAAAGCTATTTTAGATTGGGCTTCTGCCAATGGTTACGATGCAAGCGAAATAACAACAGCGATCAAAGACCGTCTTGGTGGTGGTGCTGAGTCAGATGATTAATCATCTGAGTATGCAGTAACATAAAGCGAACCAGAAATGCCGATAAGTAATTATCGGCATTTTTTATGTCGGTAATTTATGAGCAAATTTAAGAATTTTATTTCGATTAAAGCCCATTTTAGTGTGCTATTTAACCTTGGTTGGGAATATAAACATATATCTAACTCTTCTCAGTCTCGCCAGCTGCATTGATTTGCAATAGGCTACATTGAGTATGAGTATGAGAATTAGTTTGATAAGAGTTAGGCCAAATATTGCTATTAAGCTTTACTGATTCGATCCCTAAACTTCAGTTGCGGTTATTTTTAACTGTTATATGTCCGACTATAGTGGGTTAATCAATGTGATAAACCAGCGCTACCATCGATTAGGGTTAACCTTGCATTTGATATTGATAGCAATAAAAAAGGCCCCAGAGGGACCTTTTATTAATTTGAGCATAATGGTTATCAATTAGACCTTAAACTCGCGTACAGAGGCTTGTAGCTCTTCTGCAAGCATTGCAACTTGATGACTTGATTGTGCAGTTTGATCGGCACCGATTGAGGTTTCTTCTGAAATCGATGCGATATGTTCAAGTTTTTCGGAAACTTGTTGGCTTACGATATTTTGCTCTTGCGCAGCATGGGCAATATGATTACCCGAATCATAGGCTCGGTGAACCGACTTACTGATAGTTTCGAGGGCAATATTAGATTGCTCGTTCTTTTCAACGCAACTGTTGGCTTGACCTCGACTTTGCTCCATTACGGCAACCGCTTCCTGAGTGCCGACTTGTAAAACTTCAATCATTTGCTGAATTTCACTGGTTGAATGTTGCGTACGTGATGCTAAGTTACGAACCTCATCAGCAACAACCGCAAAACCTCGGCCTTGTTCACCCGCTCTTGCTGCTTCAATCGCGGCATTTAGCGCCAGTAAGTTGGTTTGATCGGCAATCCCACGGATTACGTCTAAGATAGAACCAATCGATGCACTGTCTGAATGAACCTTATTAATAACAACTCCGGCTCTGGCGACTTCTTCTGCAAGGGCAATAATGGTATTTTTGCTTTCTTCTGCAAGGGTACGCATGTGCTGGGTTTCATTGTCAGCTTGCTTAATCTCATTGAGTGCTTGATCTGCGCTCATTGAAACTTGCTGTGCACTTGAGCTCAACTCAGTCGTCGCAGCAGCAACTTGATCGACTTGGCTCTTTTGTTCTTGAATACCTATCGTTGTTTGCGAGGTAATGGCAGAGGTCTCTTCAGCTGCAGCCGCTAATTGGTTCGAGCGATCGACAATACCAATAATAAGACTGCGTAGGCTGTCGACTAAGCGATTACAGTTTTTAGCCAATTCGGCAAACTCATCGTGACCTGTGTCATCTAATTTATGAGTTAAGTCACCTGATGCCAATACATTAAGGGCTTTATTGACTTTTTCTAACGAATTAGTCAGTGGTTTAACAACCGCAATACTAACGATAATAGCGACGACAATTGCCATTAATACCACTATTAGGGTTTTAATTGCTGCGGAATCAATAATATCTAACGCCGAATTACTGATGTCACTTGCGAAAGTATCGATTGATTTTGCCAAAACAGTCATCTTCTTGTTGACGTCTTTGGCGGAACTTTGAGTTTCTACAAGCTGTTTAGCCGCGGCAAACTCATGACTTAATTGCTGCTGTTTAAGAGCGATAATTGAGTCATTACCCTTTAGCAAAGTAAATACTTTTGCGCTTTCAGCAGTTAAATCTTCTAAAGTTGAACTGTTTACAACACCGTTACCTTTAGTGTTGATAAAGTCTAATTTGGTCGATGCTTCGCTGACCATGTAATCGAGTTCTTTAATGATTAAGTCATATTTGCTTTGTTCAGTTGTCGCCACTAAATCATAAATTGTGGTAATGATATTGATGAATGTACTATCGATTACACTGGCGGTTGCGGCTAAACTACGTTCAGTTTCGTCCTCGCTAGTTTCTAGATCGATAATATCTAACAGAATCGATGAGGAGTCATCCGCTGCGTTTTCAAGATTACTGCGCATCTTAAGTAACTGTTCTTGTAAAGTAAGCGCACTTAGACGTTCAAGAAGCATCTTTGTGGCATTGGAACCATACAAAGTATAGCTTTTATTTAATGCAGCTAAGGGGGCTGAAAGCTGCGTCTGTTTACTGACTAAGTTGTTTAAGCTACTGAGGTCTTGTTTAAAGGTGTTATCTAAATCTGATAACTGTTTTTTTATGGCAGGAATTTGGGATGAACGAGTACTGTAATAAGCCAGTAGTGCTTCAATTTGTTGCGAGCTTAAGTTTTCACTTAAAATGCTCGTTCTTTCAAGCGCAGGTAAACTGATAGTGTTAAGAATCGTCGCTCCATCTTTAATTCTGTCATTACTCAGCATGGTTACACCACCGAGTACTATCAATAACAGCGTCACCACGGTAAAACCGCCAATGACTCTGGTCGCTACATTAATTTTCATACAGTACTCCGGCTATTATTATTTGATCCTGATTTTTCTGGTGTGTGCTGTTGCATGTCATCATATCGAATTTATTAGAGGGTGATTGTTTCTCAGGCAAGCGTAACAAATTCTACATTTAGTTATCGGCTAAATGCTACTTTAGTTTAACGTTAAACTAACCTTTTTTGGGTAATATTTTCATTCTTTTCAAGATGCCATAATGTGAGGTGCTCTCCCCAGCAACAACCAGTATCTAATGCCAGAATTTTCTGGTTATTTGTTTGCCCCATTAATGCTGCCCAATGTCCGAAAACTAAGGTGTTTTGTGGCACTATTTTCGATGGGAATTCAAACCATGGGCGTAAATCTGATGAGTGTTGTTTGCTGGGCGGTAATTTACACTTAAAATCAAGACTTCCATCTAAGTGCAAGAATCTCATTCGAGTTAAGGCATTGATACAGTAACGTAGCCTAGCTATACCAGCCAGTGCTGGCGACCATTGTTCGGTATCGTCGCTATACATTTTGCCAATTAATTCGCTTAAATAATCATCTTGCTGTAAAGCTATGCTCACTTGTTTTGCTTCATGCTCAGCTATGGTCAAGTCCCATTGAGGGGGAACACCGGCATGCGTCATGATGATATTGTGTTCGGGTAGGGTTCGAATCAAGGGTTGTTGACGAACCCAAGTGACCAAATTATCAATATCAGGTGCATCGAGGAGTTCGTCAAGATGATCGTTGGGATTAGGTCGCTTTAATTTTCCGTGCAAAGCCAGCAGATGTAAATCGTGATTACCGAGCACCACTTTTGCAGAATCTTGTAAAGACTGGAAGAAACGCAGGGTTGCAAGTGACTCAGTTCCTCTGGCAATAAGATCACCTACGGCCCAGAGTTGGTCTTTAGACGGATTAAAAGCCACTTTTTGTAGCAGTAGTTGTAATTCTGAATAACAACCTTGAATATCGCCAACAAAATAGTTAGCCATAAGTTATTGAAATATCCCAGGAACCGCTAGACGAAAAGGTGGGATTGCGACTAAAAAGCGCTCTCCTTTATGATCTTCCATACCATAAAAACCTTGCATAAAACCGACTGGCGTTTCCATTACAGTACCACTGGTATATTGATATGCGGTATTCGGAGCAATGGTCGGCGTTTCGCCCACAACACCAGGGCCTTTGACTTCATTTTTATCGCCGTCAGCGTCGGTGATAATCCAATGACGGTCTTTTAGAGTTACTTTGTTGTCACTCAGATTGATAATGGTTATCGTGTAGCTAAAGAGGTATTTATTATCGGCAACATCAGATTGTTGTTCTAAATATTGGGTATCGACTTTAATTTTTATCGGTGATTCAACTTGGCTCATATTAGATCCTAAAGCAAAAGGGCATGCTCAATACGCATGCCCTTATATTTAATCTTTTTTGTCACACAGAAAATTAGCCATTGTGACGTATTGCTCGACGCTAATTTGTTCGGGCCGCAAACTAGCATCAACTTGTAACGTAGCAAAATCGTCGTCTGACAATAATGTTTTTAAATTATTACGTAATGTCTTACGGCGCATATTAAATGCGGTTGTCACTAAGTGCCTTAATACATCAACATTTTGACATGGCCAAGGCTTGACTGCATAAGGCAATAATCTGACGACTGCAGAATCCACTTTAGGGGCAGGAGTGAAGCTGGTTGGCGGCACTTCTAGTACAGGAACCACTTGGCAATAATATTGTGCCATTACCGTTAAGCGGCCATATGCCTTGTTACCAGGGCTAGCCGATAAACGTAATACGACTTCTTTTTGCAACATAAAATGCATTGTTTCTATTTGTTCAGCAAACTCAAACAAATGAAACATCAAGGGCGTTGAAATGTTGTAAGGAAGATTTCCGAACACTTTCATTTTTTTGCCAGCTTGTTGCAATTGGTTAAAATCAAACTGCAATGCATCACCTTGGTGAATGGTCAGTTTGTCTTTTAGTGTTGGATGATATTGTAGGCGCTTAACTAAGTCGCGATCTAATTCAACAACCGTGAGGTTATCAATCATGTCTGCAACAGGTTCAGTTAAGGCACCTAGGCCAGGTCCAATTTCGACCATCACATGATTATTATCAGGCGCAATAGCCCCTACTATGCTACTAATCACGCCTTGATCAGTTAAGAAGTTTTGTCCAAAACGCTTTCTGGCCGTATGGCCTAAATGTACTTTATTACTCATTAAAATGGGTTACTTACTTTTTGAGGCCAATTCGATGGCTTTGTTTAATGCACAGGTAAAACTGCCGCTATCCGCTTGGCCACTGCCGGCTAATTCTAGCGCGGTGCCGTGATCGACTGAAGTACGGATATAAGGTAAACCTAAGGTGATATTGACCGACTTGCCAAATCCTAATGATTTAAGCACAGGTAATCCTTGGTCATGATACATGGCTAATACCACGTCAGCTTGTTCGAGATACTTAGGTTGGAATAGCGTATCGGCCGGTAAGGGGCCAACTATATCCATACCCTGTTCCCGTAGCTCGTTGAGCGCAGGTATGATGGTATCAATTTCTTCACGGCCTAAATGGCCATCTTCTCCTGCATGTGGATTGAGTCCGCACACATAAATTTTAGGTGAGCCTAAACCAAACTTACTGACTAACTCGCGATGTAAAATGGTAATAATATGATGCAGTCTATCACGGGTAATCGCTTTAGCGACATACGCTAAAGGAATGTGAGTCGTCATCAATGCCACTTGCAAGCCTGGAGCGGCAAGCATCATGACAACATCAGCACAGTTAGCTTGCAGTGCAAAAAATTCGGTATGACCACTAAACGGAATACCCGCTTGGTTAATAATGCCTTTATGCACTGGCCCAGTGACGACGGCGTCGAATTCATTCGACATATTTCTCTCACCGGCGTAACGCAAGGTTTCTACTACATATGCACTGTTTGCTTCATTCAACACACCACATTTAGCTTCTTCAGCTAATGCAAAAGGCGCAATAGTTAATGTCCCTGCAGCTTGAGGTTTTGGTGGTTGTGATGATTGGTAAGGCATAAGTTGCAAGGGTAATCCAAGCATTTTTGCTCGCGTCATGAGCAAATCAGGATCGGCGCAAACAACTAACTCAACAGGCCAAGCCTGTTGAGCGAGTTTGATGACTAAGTCTGGACCAATACTTGCTGGTTCGCCTGGTGTTATGGCAATACGTTTAGTCATTAATTATGCTTAGCCTCGTTTGCTTTCTGGCTCAACGATTTCGATATATGCTTCTGAACGCATTTCGTCTAACCAGGTTTGTAGCTCTTCATTAAACTTACGACGGAAGATTAATTGATGAGCACGGTTGCTATTAAATTGTTCTGTTGCGTCTGTTTTACGGCGAGCTTCAAGTTGGACTATATGCCAGCCATGCGTTGAACGGAACGGTTCACTGTACTGACCTTCTTCAAGGCTTGCTAGAGTTTGTGAAAACTCTGGCACATACATGCTTGGGTCTGCCCAGCCTAATTCACCACCTTTAGCTGCAGAACCTGGATCTTCAGAGTACTGACTGGCTAATTTAGCGAAATCAGCATCACCGGCACGCACTTGAATTAAAAAGTTGGCTAACATCGCTTTAGCACGCTCTTCCGATAAAATCGGTGAGGGCTTTAATAGGATATGGCGTGATTTTACTTCTTCAACTTCTTGAGTTTGTAAGCCACGAGTATCGACTACTTTGATAATATGAAAACCTGACCCTGATTTAATCGGACCAATAATGTCACCTTTCTTAGCTGTACTAACCACTTCAGCAAATAAGGTTGGCATTTCATTGATGTTCATAAAGTCCCAGATCCCGCCTTCTAGCGCTTTTGGACCCGAAGACGATGCAATAGCTGTGCTACGGAAATCATCACCGTCATTTAAGCGTTTAAGCACGATATCTGCACGGCGACTAGCACTTTCAAGTTGTTCACTGGTTGGGTTACTTGGTACTTCAATCAGGATGTGACCAATTTGAAACTCAACATCTTTTAAGCCTTGTTCCTGAATCAGTTTCACTAAGCCGGTAATTTCTTGTGGCGACACCTGAATTCGGCGTTGTACTTGAATACGCTGAATTTCACCTAGGGTGACTTCTTGACGTAACTGTTCCCGATATTGACTAAAGCTAGTGCCTTCGCTCTCAATCGATTGGCGCATCTGTGCAACCGATATTTTCTGCTCTTTAGCAATATTTTCAATTGTTTGGTCTAATTGTAAATCGCCAATTTGCAAACCGATACGTTGAGCTGTTTGCATTTGCAAATGGGTTAAAATGAGGCGTTCTATAACCTGAGTACGCAAGGCGTCATCAGAAGGCAACGTTTGATTAGCCGATTTGGCATTGGCTTTGACTGTGGTAATCATGTTGCTGATTTCACTTTCAAGAATGATACCGTCATTAACTTGTACCGCTACGCGATCTAATGGTATTGGCGCAGCAATACTGGTGTTGCTTATAGCCAGTGCTAGTAATGCAAAAATTATTTTTTTACTGTGTTTCATCCACAAAATCCTTGGCACATTCGATTCAATATAAACTGGCAATAGATCGCCAAAATAAGGTTACTACATCATACTCAACAGCATGTTTGTTGTTATTGGACTATGAGTTTATCGCTAGGTTCAGCAATCTATCACAAAAGATTGTTAATTCCTCAAGTAAAGTGGTTTACGGTAGTTAAATAAGCCTTCATTTAACATGTCGTCGACTCCTAATGGACCCGATCCGCCTAAGCCTTTAATGACAAAGTTTAGATAAACACCGCTCTCAAACTCTTCACGTCCGTCAATGGCGGCTGACAAATCATCATCGTAGTTTGTTTTAATTCGGTAATGGTAACTCAGACGCAATGCCCAGCAACATGACTCATACTGCACGCCTGTATAAGTTTCAATACTACGAGATTCATTAAGGTCATAATAGTAGTTACCAACAAAATATAAGTTGTCACTAAGAGGCCAAGATGTTCTTACGCCTGCTTGAGAAATATCAACTTTATCATTGGTATTGGTATTGAGTAAGTCTGGAACAAAGCGATAGCTTAGCTGTAATAATTTGTCATTACTTGGACGATAATCCAAGGTGACTTCATTCTTTTTATTCTCACCCGTTTGAGTGTCGTGCTGAACCGAACCACTGATAAACCAGTCATTATATAACTGAGCATCGAGTTCTGCTGCTAATACCGACGTCGACTGCGTTGTTTCTTCATATGTATCATCAATGCTGACTTTTGAGTCTTGTAGATACATGATTTGACCTACGCTAAACTTCATTTTTTCGCGGTTAGCTTGGTCAAATAAACGGGTGGTGAAGCCCAAGGTAAACTGGTTAGCATCTGCTACACGATCTAAGCCTGAATATTGGCGATCGCGGAACAAGCCATAATAGTCTTCTTGTAATTGCGCGGTGTCATAAATACCAATATTGGATTGGTCTTCATAGCCGACATAAAGGTATTGAATTTGCGGTTCTAGGGTTTGACGGTATTGTTCGTCAAACATTTGGGTAGCTCGCTCGAAATTAACTTGACCATGTAAACGCGCTTGCGGAATAGTGCGGCTTACGCTGTTATCTAAGGTTGAATCGGGATCGATATTTTGCTGCCAATACTGGGTTTGCAGTAATTTAACTTCACTGGTAAACGAGCCCGCAGGCCCTTGAATTGGCCAGATTAAGCTAGGCACTAAGTGTAAGCGAGTCGCGGTATTGTAGTCATTATCTTGATGACGAAAGTTGGTCAGTTCAGAGTTAAACTTAAAGTCGATAGAGTTAAAAATATCGGCAGCACGATAGTTAAAGTTTAACTGTGGCATCACTTGATAGGGTTTTTCATCTTCACCAAGTACTTTGATATCTTGTACGCGCATATTGAAATCCCAGTTACGTTCAAAATAACTGGCTTCACCAATGCGTGATAACTGGTTGTCGGTTGAACGGTTAACGTCGGAATTTAAATCGTTGAAATAATTGTTATCAGACACATCGGTATAGTCTGATCTGACGCGCCAGTTTTTATTGATGGCCCCTTGATGACTCCAATGATACAAATATCGGTCAGCGTTTGAGGTTAGCTTACTATCATTACTTAAGTATTCGACATTGAACTGGCCGTTTTGTTGCTCACCGGCAAGATAGCGAAATTGAGTTTTGGTATACAACCCACGTGAGGACATGAAATCCGGAGTGAAAGTAAGATCAAACTCTGGCGCAATATTCCAATAATAAGGGGTACTGACTTCCACACCATTCGTGGTACTGGTACTGAAACTTGGGAATAAAAAGCCTGTTTTACGTTTATCAGATACCGGTACTGTCATATATGGAATATATAGCACTGGAATGTCAGCAATACGCAGCTTGGCATTCCAAATCTCACCCCATTCTTCTTTACTGTCAATTTTGATCATGTCCGCTTCAAGCAGCCATGATTCATCACCCGGAGGACAGGTTGAAAAGTTAGTTTTGGTCAGTAATAAATTATTGTCTGACGTAATCTGTAACTTTTCAGCATCGCCATGAACTTGTTGGCCATGCAACCAATACTGTGCGCCTTTTAAGGTGGCGTTATTGGTACTCATTTGAGCTTCTAGTGTATCGGCAGTAACGGTAAATAACTCATCTTTAAATATTAGGTTGCCGTTAGCATTTAAGCGTTGTTGCTTTTGATCTAATACGGCATTGTCAGCCGCAATATGACGAAACCCTTGGCTGAAACTAACATCGCCTGAAAATTCGGCTTGCTCGTTATAAGAAACAGCAGAGTGATCACTAATGATAACAATCTGATCGTCAGAAATACCGGTTAATGCTGCACGATCTTCGAATGAACGAGAAACAGGTGGCGCAACAACGCATTGTAGCGCAGGCGCTTCGGTCGTTGTTGGCTCATCAGCCAACACGATATTTGGGAGTAGGCTTAGTGCCAGAAAATAACGGATCTGCATTGTTGTCAATAATTTATGAATTCTGATTCCGGAAAGTTTTGGAGAGAAAAAGATACTCAGCTAGATGAAACATTCCATTCTTTAGCTGTTTCCAAATGTTATGCTGGCTATAATAAAGCAATTTTTAGTTAAGAGCCATTGAGATGATTTTATCTGACCCAAGATTTGTTGCGTTAAGTAACTGGTTAAACCAATATTTCGGCGATAACGTTGCCATTAGTTTGATCTGTGGTGATGCCAGCTTTCGACGTTATTTTCGTATTCAGTATCAAGGTAAGCATTATATTGTCTCTGATTCGCCCATTGATTTAGTGCCTATCGCGCCTTTTGTGGCGATTGCAAAAGCTTATCATCATGCTGGGTTATTAGTACCCGAAGTACTTGCCACCTGCGATGACTATGGCTTTGTTTTGCAAACTGATGTGGGCGAATTACAACTCTTGTCCGTGCTGAATAAAGCTAATGTGAGCGACTATTATCAGCGCGCATTAAACTTATTACCCATTATTGCATCCGTGACCGAGACCCAAGATGGTCCGCTGGCCGATTATGACGCTGCTTTTGTGAGGCGAGAGTTAGCGATTTTTGTCGATTGGCTTCTGACAGAGCATTTAGATTACTCGTTGACGGACAATGAACAGGCAATGATTGAGTCGACCTTTAATGCGTTAACCGAAAATGTCCTCGCACAGCCTCAAGTCGGTATGCATCGTGATTATCATAGCCGTAATTTACTGATAAATAATCAAGCGTTAGCGGTGATCGACTTTCAAGATGCCGTCTATGGCGCAGTCACTTATGATGCTGTCTCTCTGCTACGTGACTGTTACGTGCGCTGGCCTGACGATATCGTTAATCCGTTGATGAGATATCATTATCAACTGGCAATTGATCATCAATTGATGAGTGACGATGTAACGTTTTCAACTTATCAACAATGGTTTGATTTAATGGGCATACAACGCCACATTAAAGCCGCAGGTATTTTTGCACGTTTATACCATCGTGATGCCAAGCGCGGTTATTTGGCTGATATTCCATTAACCTTACAATACGTTGCTGATATTGGTATGCAGTACTCACAAATTGCTGAATTTAGTCAATGGGTTAATAAGGTGATTTTACCGCGAGTAAACCGTAAAAGTATTGATGAGGCGGTAAGCGAAGCATGAAAGCAATGATTTTGGCTGCGGGGCGTGGAGAGCGTTTACGACCTTTAACCGACACTTTACCTAAACCGTTAGTGAGCGTTGCCAGTAAACCATTAATAGAATATCACATAGAGAAACTTGCTTTGCTGGGGGTGAGTGACATAGTGATCAATCAGGCGTGGTTAGGGCATAAATTACCTGAAATATTAGGCGATGGAAGTCGTTGGGGAGTACAGATCCGTTATAGCGATGAAACCACGGCGTTAGAAACGGCTGGCGGTATCAAGCACGCATTACCATTATTAGGTGATGAGCCCTTTTTAGTCATCAACGGTGATATATTTATCGATTACTTGCCCGATGTCTCGTTAGCTTATCGAAAGGTTATCCAAGCTGAAGCGGACGCGTTTTTATGGTTAGTTGATAATCCAGCTCATCATCCGCAGGGGGATTTTGCTATTGATGTGAATGGCCAATTAACGGTTGATGATGAGCCAAAGTTAACCTTTGCTGGCTTGGGCATTTACCATCCTCGATTATTTATAAACTTACCCGAAGGTAAGCAAGCCTTGGGACCTGTGCTGAAGCAATCAATGAGCCAGCAGCGGATACAAGGTGTGCATTTTAAGGCTTATTGGTGCGATGTCGGGACGATTGAGCGACTAGAACAACTGCAGAGTCGATTACTGGCTCAAGATTAAGGCATGCGAGCGCGCCTAAATGCAAAGCGCGACATATTAATTATTTAACCGTAGTGGAAAACAACATGCGAATTTGGGGTAAAGTTTTTGGGTTTATCATTGGGTTTATGTTTGGGCGTTTCTTTGGGGCTATTTTAGGCTTATGGTTAGGCCATGCTTATGACAGACGCCAAGGCTTAAGCGCGTTAATGCGTAAAGGCGGTGAGCGTCAGGCGATGTTTTTCAATGCTACATTTGCCGTCATGGGCCATGTAGCTAAAGCCTCTGGGCGAGTGACTGAAACCGACATCCGTATTGCGGCCATGTTAATGGATCAAATGAAGTTATCAGGACAATCGCGTATTGATGCGCAAACAGCTTTTCGCCAAGGGCGCCAAGCTGATTTTGATCTGTTACAGCAGCTTGAGTTGTTTCGACAAGCCACTCAAGGCCGAGCTGAGTTAGCGCAGATGTTTTTAGAGATCCAAATTCAAACTGCATTATCTGATGGCGAGTTACATGCCAATGAGAAGCAAATTTTATCCGCTATTGCCAATAAGCTTGGTCTTGCTGCACAACTTGATGTGTTACTGGCTCGTTGGCAAGCTGAATTCAGTCATCATCAGTCGCCGCAAGGTAATAAAATGCCGCTGACTGATGCTTATGTACTCCTCGGCGTATCAGAGTCTGCAAGCGATCAAGACGTTAAGCGTACTTACCGCAAACTGATGAACGAACATCATCCTGATAAGCTTGTTGCAAAAGGCTTACCAGAAGAAATGATGGAGCTTGCCAACACTAAAGCGCAAGATATTCAAGCTGCTTACGAGCGAATTAAAACTTCACGTGGAATGCGTTAGTGATAGGCTCAAAGCCTGTGCACGCTGTTATTAATAGGGCCAAAAATCGATGAAAATAGTGGTATTAGATGGTTACACTCTGAATCCTGGTGATTTGAATTGGCAGGCGCTTGAGGCATTAGGCGAGTGCGATATTTACGACCATACACCACTCGATCAAATCGTTAGTCGCTGCCAAGGTGCGCAAATTGTGCTGACGAATAAAACCCAGTTGAGTGCTGCAACCTTAAAGCAACTGCCCGGATTAATTTATATTGGGGTTCTTGCCACAGGCACCAATGTTGTAGACATGGATGCCGCAACCGCGCAGGGGATTGTGGTCACCAATATTCCTGCTTATGGCCCAGATGCCGTGGCGCAAATGGTGTTTGCCCATATTTTGCATCACCATCAGCAGGTGGCTTTACACGATCACGCTGTTAAAGCTGGACAATGGGCTGCTAATCGGGATTTTTGTTTTAGTTTGAGTCCATTAACCTCGTTAAAAGGATTGACCTTAGGGGTGGTGGGGTATGGCGATATTGGTCAGCAAGTTGCCAATTTAGGTGTGGCATTCGGTATGAATGTCTTGATCACCACCACGCAACCGAAAACGAATTTACCAGCAGCCATTCAATGGTGTCAACGTGACCATTTACTTAAGCAAGCCGATATTATATCGCTACATTGTCCGCTTAATGCGGCAACCAAATATATGATAAACAGTGACAGTTTACGCTTACTTAAACCGGGTTGTTTATTGGTTAATACTGCTCGCGGCGACTTGATTAATGAAATTGATTTAGCCCAATGGCTTAACCATGCTCATGGATTTGCTGGCGTTGACGTGCTATCAACTGAGCCGCCAAGTCATGATAATCCGCTCCTTAGTGCTGCCAATATTACCATTACGCCGCATATTGCCTGGGCAACATTGCAGGCTAGACAAAATCTACTCAACATCGCGGTTGAAAATGTACACCAGTTTCAACAGGGTAAAGTGTTGAATCAGGTTAATGGCTAATGGCTTTTTAATTACCACCAGTAATACGGATATTCGCTTATGTCACTATGGAAAATCTTGTTTGATTTTGTTGATAAAGAACGGACAAAGTTTGATAACGTGCGTCATGATACCCATGCGCTGCAATTTGAGATTGAATCAAATATTCATTTTATCGTTGATGGCTTAGCGCAGGAAATCAGCGCTGCTGATATTATTAAAGGGTTAGAAACTAAAGCGTTTGAACATGCCATGAGCTCAGGTTTACGTATTCGACAAGCTAGACTGAGCGCTAAAACCATTGAGGGTTATAAAGAGTTTGATAAATATCTAGATGAGCCAAGTGATGTGTTGGTGAAAAACCTGTATATGAAAATCACCGTATTACGAAAATTGATCAATGTGGGTAAGTTTGATCAGGAACGTAAACTCAAAGCGCTATTTCGTCTAATGATGTTAGTCCACTTTCATTTAGCCAGTAAGTCACTGCCAAAAGCAAAAAACTAAGTTATCAAGCTAAGGTATACGTTCACTTAAACACTTAAACACTTAAACACAAAAAGCAAAAGCAAAAAATAAGCCGCTGAACGTGTAACAGATTCGGCGGCTTAATTTTGTCTATCAAGTCATTTTGTTGAGCTGTAATTACTTAACTGAGATAAGCGTTATTTAAAATATAACCTTGATATTACTCGCCACTATTTTAGCTTTTTCGACCGCAGCTTCCACCGAGCTATCACGAGCTAATGCAACGCCTAAACGACGGCGACCATCAATATCTGGTTTACCAAACAAACGTAATTGAGTGTTAGCCGGGGCTAACGCAGCCGCGATGCCTTGATAACGAATATTGGTCGAGGTGCCTGTTGCTAAAATCACTGCAGAAGCACTGGGTCCATGTTGGGCAATATTGCTGATTGGTAAGCCCAAAATCGCTCGAACATGCAAAGCAAATTCAGATAAATCTTGGCTGATTAAAGTGACTAAACCTGTGTCGTGTGGCCTTGGTGATACTTCAGAAAAGTACACTTCATCACCGCGAATAAATAGTTCAACCCCAAATAAGCCATATCCACCCAGAGCTTCAACCACACGTTGGCTCATAGCTTGAGCTTTTTGTAGTACATCAGCTGGCATGGCTTGTGGTTGCCATGATTCACGATAATCACCATCTTCTTGTCTGTGGCCAATCGGGTCACAAAAGTGAATGCCATTAACAGCGCTAATGGTTAGCAAGGTAATTTCGTAATCAAATGGAATAAAGGCTTCAACAATCACTCGGCCTTTGCCTGCGCGGCCGCCTTCTTGAGCGTAAGCCCATGCGTGCTGAACAATGTCTGCTGATTTAATCACACTCTGACCTTTACCAGATGAGCTCATCACCGGCTTAACCACACAAGGAATACCAATATCGGCTACGGCTTGTTCAAATTCTGCTTGGGTGTCACAGAAAAAATACTTTGAAGTTGGAATCGCT
The DNA here is from genome assembly GCF_014163845.1 of Shewanella sp. SR43-4. NCBI lineage: Bacteria > Pseudomonadati > Pseudomonadota > Gammaproteobacteria > Alteromonadales > Shewanellaceae > Shewanella > Shewanella sp. SR43-4. The sequence goes on from NZ_JACJEB010000016.1 coordinate 107,111, forward strand.
AAGGTTTCTGCCGCGAGACGGCGAATTCCTTCACGATCCATAGTCAGTTTGGCCGCATTGGCTGTCGGCACGACATGCAGACCTTGTTGCTCTAGTTCTACTAAGGTTTGGGTGGCAATGGCTTCAATTTCTGGAATGACTAAATCAGGCTTTTCAAGCTCAATAACCGCTTTTAATGCCTCAGCATCCAACATGTTAATCACATGAAAGCGATGAGCAATTTGCATAGCAGGCGCATTAGGGTAGCGATCAACCCCAATCACCTCAATACCATAACGTTGCAGCTCAATAGCCACCTCTTTGCCGAGTTCACCGCAGCCTAATAGCATCGCCTTAATCGTGCCTGGAGTATTTGCTGTGCCAAATGTAGTAGGAATCGCCATGATGATGTACAGCCTCTGTGTAGGGATATTTTTATATGCCGAACAGTGTAACGAGATGCGCTATTAAAAAGCCAATATAAAAGTCACTTTATGGCGAAAATAGTACAAATATGACCGTTTTTTGTGATGAAAGATTGTGTTTTTTGACGACAAGTCTAGATTTTGCATGTGTTGTAGCTATGAGTCATGGCACGACAGGATTTACATTATTTGCGATTATTGCTCGGCTTTATGCTTAGGCGAGTTGTGACGTCATATCCTGAGAATGCTCCCTAGTGATAACAAAGGATATTGCTGGTAGCAATGCGCCAGATGACACGCTAATGACTTTGATTAATACGCAAAAAAGGCGCCGAGGCGCCTTTTTGTTTGCATCAAAAAGATTACTTAATTTTTTTGTACTTCACGGTACTGCTCACTTTACCGACTTTAACACGACGGCCATCCATGTTTTTCTCGGCAATCATCTGTGCGCCAGCGTTATCACCGCGTTGTTGCTTTTTGGCAAAGCTACGACGTTTTTCAATTTGCTTAAGCAGCATTTCACGGCTACCCACTTCATAACCTGGTACCGTAACACGGCGAATTTGTTGGCCAATTAATTTTTCAATGTCAGCTAATGTGCGTTCTTCTTCACGGCTTACAAACGAAATTGCCACACCAGTTTTACCTGCACGGCCAGTACGGCCAATACGGTGGACATAATCTTCAGCTAAAAACGGTAAATCGTAGTTAACAACGTATTCAAGGTTTTGAATATCAAGACCACGGGCAGCAACTTCGGTGGCCACTAATACACGAATTTTGCCTTCCACAAATTCACGTAGCGCGCGACGACGACTACCCTGGGCTTTTTCGCCATGAACCACGCCAGATGGAATACCATCTAGATTTAACTCTTTAACTAACTTGTCTGCCGCATCACGGGTCGCGGTAAATACCAACACTTGGCGCCAGTTTTTAGTACCGATAAGTTCAGATAATAATTCACGCTTGCGACGTTGTTCAACAGGGTAGATAACTTGGCTTACGGTAGCTGCTGTGGTGTTTTGTTTATCCACAGTAATTACTTTCGGTTTTTCAAGCATTTCATTCGCTAGCTTTTTCACTTCGGTAGAGAAGGTGGCAGAGAACAACATGTTTTGGCGATTTTTATTTACTGCTTGGAGGATCTTTTTAATATCGGCACTAAAGCCCATATCAAGCATACGGTCGGCTTCATCAAGTACTAAAAACTCAACATTAGATAAACTTAAGTTACACGCCACTATGTGTTCAAGTAAACGACCAGGCGTTGCAACAATCACGTCGGCGCCGCGTTTCAGTTTTTGTGACTGAGTATCTATCTTAACGCCACCATAAATGGTTAATACGGTTAAGTTGAGGTGTTTACTGTAAGCGGTAATGTTATCTGCAACCTGTGCGGCAAGCTCACGAGTTGGTGTAAGAATTAAGGCGCGAGTGTTAGACGGCATCGTTTCTTTTGGGTTATCACACATTCTTTGCAGAATAGGCAGTGCGAAAGCCGCAGTTTTACCTGTTCCTGTTTGTGCGCTGGCCAACACGTCTTCACCACGGCGGATTGCCGGGATCGCTTGTTGTTGAATTGGCGTCATAGATTGATAACCGCACTCAGCGATCGCGCGTAATATTTCTGGGGCGAAGCTAAAAGATTCGAATTTCATGGTGCGGTTCCTGTATGTACATCAAAACAAAGCGATTTAGTTGCGAGAAGTTAATATTATCTGCACAACATCAATCTGGAATATTGGGGCCGATAGCCTTATTTATGGCTGAACTCATGCTTAACTGGGTTGATTAACGTCTTCGGATAGCTGAAAAACATTAAGCTTGAATGATACACCCAATTGAGTGCCATCGATAAGCGGCCGCGGAGTATAACAAACTTTTGTTTAAATCCTGAACTTTATCTGTGTCAAAAGAGAAGATTTTTTAGAACAGAATAGTTTAGATGATATGGATTGATAGTCATGGCAATTACAGCACCTTAAGTGCGTGGCTGCTAACTCGTTTTTGGACAAAAGTGGGTTATAACTTATCTTTTTGTAAATTTTACCCTGGCCAACTAAATTCTTGGCTGGTAGTTGGACTTTCGTCCGAGTAATGCCCAACCTATTGCATATTTACTAGTTTATTTTAGGTCGTTAATTCAATGTTATTAATTGCCTGCCGCAGGCTTTAGTGC
>NZ_JACJEB010000017.1:0-90993 GCF_014163845.1 Shewanella sp. SR43-4
AGCTGTGGCACCACCTGATCCCATTCCGAACTCAGAAGTGAAACACAGTATCGCCGATGGTAGTGTGGGGTCTCCCCATGCGAGAGTAGGTCATTTCCAGGCGCCAAATAAAACAGCAAGGCCACTCTAACCGAGTGGCCTTTTTGTTTTTGCCTTGAAACCTAAGCAATTAGTCAGTATGGCCAGTATGCCCATGCGAGAGTAGGTCAGTTCTAGGTGCTAAAGAACACAGCAAGGCCACTCTACTCGAGTGGCCTTTTTGTTTTGTGCCTTAAACCTAGGCAGTTAGTCAGTGTAGCCAGTATGCCCATGCCAGAGTCGGTCAGTTCCAGGCGCCTAATTGACTTGAAAGAGTCGTGAAATAGCCCGCTATTATGTAGCGGGCTTTTTACGTCTGTAATTTGAGCGTTAAAGCTGTTCTTGGGCCTAAGCCATTGACCAGTCTGGTTGATATGCCCATGCGAGTGTCCGTAATTTTACGTCTATAGTTAAAATATTTTCGAGTTATCTGATGTTTACCTGTGCACATTAAGTAAACCAGTATTGCTGTATGATCGATATGCTCAGATGAGAGATGATGGCTGTAAGCTACAAACTGATGTATCAGGCTTTTGTTCTAACTGACTAACATTGAACCTTAGTTAACCTAAATAACTTATTGTCTACTTGTTCACATTTGGCTGTTAGATGGTTAATCTAGTCATCTCATGGTTTTGCAGTTTGATTAGATAAAGCTCAGCGTTATGCAATAAGTTGTTTCGTTTGATTTATTTTAGAGTTCGTTACACCAATAATATCCTGAGTGTTTATTGTCATGGTGCATGTTTTATCTAGGTAAATAAAATTACACTTACAGCAGAAACAAGGTAGAGTATGTAGATCGATTTAAAGCTCCTAATAAATCAATAGTTTTTTATTTTGTATATGTTATTCGTCTTCATAACTATTGCTTTACTTGTTGATAAGATAACCGTTAGCGTATCTTCATATATTTAATTGGGTGGGTTTATTTTGCCTCGTTTGCCAAAAATTTCTCTGTCTATAATTGTCCCTGTGTGTGTTTTCACCCTCTACTTCGGCTTAGTATCTGGAGAGTATTTTTATGAGCATGCTGAGCTAAATGATCAGTTGGCATTAAGACAATCAGAGCAAATACAGAAAGACTTATTCAGAATGCGTCATGTGGTTGAATCTTCAATATTGATGCAAGATCCTGAACGGATAGAGCAGGAGGTTGCGTTAGTTTCAACCGATCAGAATATGATGGTCTATGTGATCCTTGATTCAGATAGTAAGATTCAATTTGCGAACCATATTATTTGGCGAGAAAGTAATGCTACCAATGTGTTAGAAGGTTATTCTGCTGATTTGCACAGAAGTGTTGTCAGCAATAATAAATCTTATTTAAAGGTTAACTTTGATCGTCTATCTATCCAAGCCTACTACCCTGTTAATGCGAATTCACGTTACAGTTATTCAAACTCCGTTGAACTGATTTACTTAGAATATGACATTGCTAATATATTAGCTGAAGCTGTTGATAGTCTCTTAAAGCGTTTTATGGAGATATGGGGCATAGGCGCTTTGTTACTGTCGTTATTTTGCGTGATGTTGCACTATTTGCTTATTCGGCCATTGAGCCAATTAAGCCAAGCCGCCAAAAACCTTGATTCACCTGATTTTAATACTGATATTGTGTGTGCATCAACTGAGTTGGTTAACTTACGAGATTATCTAAATCAAGTTAATGGGCGACTATCTCGAAGTAAGAAGCGTCTTAATGATGCTGAGCAACGCTGGCTATTTGCTGTTGAGGGGGCACGTAATGGTATTTGGGATTGGTGTATTTCTACTGGTGATGTGTTTGTTTCTGATCGTTGGAAAGATATCATAGGCTATCAGCCTTATGAGCTCGATAATGATTATTCTGTGTGGGAATCTCGTTTACATCGCGATGATAAAGCACAGGTTTTAAATACACTACAGAATTATATTCAGAATCAACATGAATATTATGAGAGTGTTTACCGTTTACGCCATAAAGATGGCCGTTATATTTGGATTCTTGATCGTGGGAAAATTGTTGAGTGGGATGAACTCGGTCGACCACTGCGTATTATTGGTACGATAACAGATGTTTCTGATGATGTTAAAAATCAATCAATTACCAATGAAAAACAAAGTAATAGCGGCCTTACGGATATCATTAATCGTGACCTATTAGCTGATCAACTGTTCGACCTACAAGTTTTCAGTCGTGAAACTGGCCAGTTCTCTGCACTGTTGATGATTAATTTAGATAATTTTAAATTAATTAATGATGGCTTGGGACGCCAGCTTGGTGACCGATTATTAATGCAGATAGCGGCAAGGTTATCAGCTACTTTTTCCAGTGTTGGCCAAGTTGCACGCCTTGGCGCTGATGAGTTTGTCTTTTTAGTCAAAAACTTTGGTAATGATATCGATCAAGCAAATAAGCGTGCGCTAGCATTGGCAAGCGAAGTTAGACAGTTGATTGGGCGTAGTTTTACTATTTCAGATCAAAACTTATCCATTACTGCTCGGATTGGATTAGTCGTTTTTGATGGTATTGAGTCTTTAGAGCCGCAAGTATTACTGGCTCGTGTCGACAGCGCTTTAGAACAAGCAAAAGAGAGTCGTTCTAATGGTTGTGCTATTTATCAATCTGAATCTGTTCAGCATCAGGTTCAACCATTTAAATTACAAAACGAATTGAAACTTGCGATTCATAATCAGCAAATGTCATTAGTCTATCAACCCGTTGTCGACCAGGCTGGACAGCTCAATAGTGTAGAAGTTTTGATGCGTTGGTATCATCCGCAGTATGGCTACATTAGCCCACGCAAGTTTATTACATCTGCTGAGTTGTCTGACTGTATCTTTGAGTTAGAGTTGTGGGCGTTAGATCAAGTTTGTGAAATGATTAAAACACTTCAACAAGCTAATGCAACTATTCCTATAATGTCGTTAAATATATCATCACGCCATTTTCATCAAGATCACTTTGCTAATGTGATAATGAATCGAATTAACGCAGCACAAATATCTCCATCGTTACTTCAATTTGAGTTAGCGGCAGATGTGTTTGTGGTAAATGCGAGTGTCGCTAAAAACAAAATTGCTGAGTTACAACGATTTGGTATCAATATTGCGATGGATAATTTTGGCAGCGGATCTTGTGCGGTTTATTTGCTGCAAGGTATTCGTTTTTCACAAGTGAAACTAGCAGCCGTTTACCTTGAAGACATTGAATTTAACCCTGAAACCTTCAATATTGTTAATGCTATTATTGAGTTTGCAGCTAAATTAAATTTCCCTGTTGTGGCTAAACAGGTGGAGAATAAGCAGCAACTTAATTTATTAACACACGCAAAATGTACTTGGTTCCAAGGTTATATTATTAGTAGGCCATTAGATAATGACGACATCATTCAATTGATTAAGACTCAGCTATCTTTGAGTGTTGTGCCATAAAATCGATAGCATAAGAAAGCGCAATATTACGCATTTTATCACTTTCAATAAACACCTCGTGATACGCGCCTTCAATGACGACTTTATGACAATGATTACTGAGTGTTTGATTTTGTGACTCGTTACATACAATCCTATCTTTCTCAGCTTGCAAGATTAATATCGGGGTTTGGCTGTTTTTAGCATAGCTAATCGTGCTCTGCGCCGCATTCATTGCTTCAAGTAACCAATGATTCGTGGGCGAGCCCAATTGCACCTGAGGATTTTCCTCAAACACGTTGCGATAGTGCTGGTAGCGATATTGGCTATGAGTGAGAAGATTTCGCTTAAAGCTATCGGGTTTGTAATGAGTACCACCAAGCACAAATGTACTGTGAACTTTACCTGCTTCAAGACGATTGTTATCAAGTTTTTGAGCTAACCAATGGACAAGTGATTTCGCAAACGGTAGCCGTATACCAAACATTGGTGCTGAAAATACCGCTGCTGCAAATGTTTGTGGGTATTGATTAAGGTAATCACTTGCGATGGTACAGCCCATTGAGTGGGCGATACAAAATAACTCATCATGCTGTTGTGGACTAACTATTTGCTCGATAAATTGAGCCAAGTCAGCAGTGTAATCGCTAAAGTTTTCTACATAACCCTGAAATGGATTATGGGTGAGTCTATCTGATAAGCCTTGGCCTCGATGATCTAAAGCGTAAACGCTGAATCCTTGTTGATACAAATCGAACATCAATTCTTGATACTTTAAATAAGATTCAACTCTGCCATTGCTGATCACGATAGCGCGTTGCTTATTGGGGTGTTCGATCATTGCATAGGCAATGTTTATATTATCAGGAGTACAGAAACTCGATTGCTGTACTTGCTGCCAAAAGTGTCGCTGTTCGCTGGTATCGAGTTTTAATTCTGATGAAAATTTCATGTAATGCATTGTGATTAAGCCAGTATGTTTGAATCTAAAATAATATTTAATTTCTGAGTGTTGTTTAATTTATACCTTGCTTGTCTCTTCTATATTCGCCTGCTGGCGAGTGATAAACTCATCAACCATTTGCTCTAGTACCGTCATTGGGATGGAGCCATTTTCTAAAATAGCATCATGGAACTTTCTGATATCAAAATCCTTTCCTAATGCTTTCTCAGCTTTGGCGCGCAAGCGTTTTATGGTTAATTCACCAATTTTGTATGATAGCGCTTGGCCCGGCCAAGAAATATAGCGATCGATTTCCGTGGTGACGTTGTGCATTGAAAGGGCTGTATTACTGGCCATAAAGTCGATCGCCTGCTGGCGACTCCAACCTTTAGCGTGCATGCCTGTATCAACGACTAGTCGCGCTGCCCGCCACATTTCATAGGTTAAACGGCCAAAGTTGCTATAAGGGTCTCGATAAAACCCTGCTTCAACACCTAAATATTCTGAGTATAAACCCCAACCTTCACCAAATGCAGAGATGTAACTGTAACGTCTAAAATTGGGTAAGTCAGTGAGCTCTTTATTGAGTGAAATTTGCAAATGATGCCCTGGAACGGCTTCATGTAACGTTAATGCTTCTAGCTCGTAAAGTGGTCGTTTATCCAAGGCATAAGTATTGACCCAATAATAGCCGGGCTCGTCGTCACGGTTTGAGCCAGAGTAGCGCCCAGTAGTATATTTAGGTGCTATTTCTGCGGGCACTGGCGCAATACCATAAGGGGTGCGGGGTAATTTTCCAAAATACTTAGGCAATATGGCATCGGCTTTTTTGGCAATAAACGCTGCTTCTTTAAGTAGCTCATCTGCCGTTTTGGGATAGAACTGTGGGTCGGTGCGTAAGAATGCTAAAAATTCAGCAAAACTGCCCTGAAAGCCAACATCTTTAATGACTTGCTCCATTTCTGCTCTTATTCGCGCGACTTCTTGCAATCCAAGTTGATGGACTTCATCTGCTGTCATAGGCAGTGTGGTGTAATATTCCACTCTGTTTTGATAAAAAGCTTTACCATCCGGTAAGGCGGAGGCGGCAATATCTACCCGTGCATTGGGAATATATTCTTGAGTCATAAAATCATAAAACTGCTGATAAAGTGGCAGTACAATTTGCTCAACAGTTTCCCGACCTTGTTTGGTTAACGCTTGCTTTTCTGCTGCGCTAAAATACTCTGGATAGTGGGTAAACGGTGTAAAGTAACCACTGGCCTCAACAGGCACAATAAACGCGCTAATGCTGTCTTCAAAACCATTTAAGGTGATTTTTGCTGGGGTGATGCCACTGGCTAAGCCTTGTTTGAGCCAGTATGTTTGCTGAGCAAAATAGCGCGGTAGTTGTTTAAGTTTGGCTAAATAATGCTGATAATCCTCAACACTACTGAAACGTGCTTTAGCAATCGATGCGATGTAAGCATGGAAACCACTTTCTGCCGTAATAGGTAAATAGTGGTCATGAAAATGATACATATCGATGTCATTTTGTAGCTGGTCTTGCAAGATTTTGGCATTGATGACATCAGATTTTGATAACTGTGTTCGATCAAGTTGTTTGAGTGTATTGAGAATTTCGACAGTCTGTTGGTTTTTTTTTGCTAAGGTTTCTGCAGATAAATCGTCAAGCTTTCCTACTGCTGTCGCATCACCTAAACTGGCGGCTAACTCTGGAGAATAGGCTAAATTAAGAGCCCAACTCTGGTCTATAATCACTTGCAAATCTGGCGCTATCAGTGTCTGTTGGCCTACGATTGATTCATTAACTTGAGTCGTCAGCGTATAGCTATTACAAGCCGATAAACTTAACATTATCAGTGCCGGTAGGATCAGTAAGCGCATCGATAGTCCTTGATGTTTTAATCTGTTTGTCAGCATTAGAGTATGCCCGATTTAAGCATAAAAAACACATCACAAATAAGTATGTTTTTTTGCTGTTATAGATTCCATATAAAAATATTGGTCATCAGAATTTATATCAATACATGTTAAACTTAGTGCTATTCTCTGACCGACAAAACTAAACTAACGGCAGGGTAAGTTTATAGGGGTTAATTATGATAGATAAAACCATTCCGCTGGTTGATTTGCATCGACATTTAGACGGCAATGTTAATGTAAAAACCATTTGGGAATTAGGCCATCAACACGGTATTCAGCTACCCGCTAATTCGCTTGAAGAGCTTGCGCCATTTGTGCAAATCCAAGGTAAAGAAAACAATCTAGTGGATTTTCTCAAGAAACTCGATTGGATGGTGGCAGTATTAGCTGATCTTGATGCTGTGAAACGTGTTGCCTATGAGAATGTTATTGATGCAGCATCACAAGGTTTAGATTACGCTGAGTTGCGTTTTAGTCCATATTACATGGCGATGAATCATAATTTGCCCATTGAAGGTGTCGTTGAAGCCGTTATCGATGGCGTACGTGCCGGTGTAAAAGAGCGTGATATTCAGATTAACCTGATCGGTATTATGTCGCGTTCATTTGGACAAGAAAAATGTCGCTTAGAGCTTGAAGGCATACTTGCTCATCGTGACAGCATTGTCGCGATGGACCTAGCCGGAGATGAACTTGGTTTTCCTGGCGACTTATTTACTGAGCACTTTAAGCGTGTTCGAGATGCAGGATTACACATTACTGCTCATGCTGGCGAAGCCGCGGGTGCTGAAAGTATGTGGCAAGCCATTAACGTTCTGGGTGCGACACGAATTGGTCATGGCGTGAATGCGATTCATGATCCTAAGTTGATGGAGTATTTGGCTAAGCATCGTATTGGAATTGAGTCATGCCCAACCAGCAACTTACATACGTCTACCGTTAAAGATTATGATGTTCATCCACTGCGTAAATTTATGGACGCAGGTGTATTGATTGGTCTTAATACCGATGACCCAGGTGTGAGCGCTATTGATATCGCGCATGAATATCGTGTGGTTCAATCTGAAATGGGTTTCAGCGATAGTCAACTGGCGACATTGCAACGCAATGGTGTTGAAATGGCCTTTATGTCTGACAGTGACCGCAAAGCGTTATACGCTAAAAAAGCTAAGTAAATAGCGAGTATGAATAAAAATAGCCAGCAAATGCTGGCTATTTTTGTATTCTACTTTGTATAAACAGTGAGTTAAATTACTCTTGAAAACTGCTGTTGACGGGCTTTTTGGCGATAATAGACATCAAAGCACATGCAAATATTACGAATAAGTAGCCGACCGGTCGGGCTTACTGTGAGCTTTCTGTCAGTAATATTGACGAGCTTATCATCGATAAAAGTTTGTAATAGTTTGAGATCTTCCACAAAATATTCTTCAAAGTTTATCGCAAATTTCTGTTCAATTTTGGCCATGTCTAAATCAAAATGGCAGATAATTTGTTTAATTACCGCACGGCGAATTTCGTCATCGTGATTTAAACTACACCCTTTCCACAAAGCATGACCATTAGCATCAATCGCTTCGTAATATGGACGAATGTCTTTTTGGTTTTGGGCATAACAATCGCCAATTTGGCTAATAGATGACACACCTAAACCAAGTAAGTCACATTCTTCTTGGGTGGTATAACCTTGGAAATTACGATGTAATTTACCGGCATTTTGTAATTTTGCTAACTCATCATTGGGCTTAGCAAAATGATCCATACCAATAAATTGATAACCTGCTGCGGTTAACGATTCAATCGTTTGATGCAGCATATCTAATTTCTGTTGTGGCGATGGCATATCGACTTCTTTAATTTTACGCTGCGCCGCAAAACGCGATGGCAAGTGCGCATAGTTAAAGACAGATAGACGATCGGGAGAAAGCTCAATAATTCGGGCTATCGTTTTAGCAAACGTTTCGGGAGTTTGTAGCGGTAATCCATAAATTAAATCAACGTTAGTTGACACAAACCCGAGTTCTTTTGCTCTAGCCATTAAGTCGAAAATAAATTGTTCGTCTTGCTCACGGTTAACGGCAACCTGTACTGCTTTATTAAAATCTTGTACACCAATAGACACTCGGTTAAACCCAGCTTCTTTTAAGGTATCAAGCATGCTCAGCTCGATTTCTCTAGGGTCGACTTCAATAGAGTATTCACCTACATCTGCAAAATTAAAGTGTTCTTTAATCAGTGCGGTCAGTTTTAGAATTTGTTCAGGGTTTAAAAATGTAGGTGTACCGCCACCCCAATGCATTTGGGTTACGGTGTAATTTTTGAATAATGGTGCACGTTTAATAATTTCAGTGGCCAGATATTCAATGTATTGATCGGCTTTGTGTGCGTGGCGAGTAATAATTTTATTACAGCCACAGTAATAGCAAAGCTTAGCGCAAAAAGGGATATGTACGTAAAGCGACAGTTTGTCTGATTTACTGTTTTGAATGGATGTCAGTAAATTCTGCTCAGTAAAGGCATCGTCAAACTCTAGTGCGGTCGGGTAAGAAGTATAACGGGGACCGCTGTAATTGTATTTTTCGATCATCGACTGATCCCAACTAATCTGAGTGGGCTGCTTCAAGGCGTGTCCTCCGGTGGTAAATTAGCAACAGGCGAATTATGCAATGTTCATGATCAAATAACCTTGATCTAGGTTGTAAAAATGAATGTTGCCTAGTGGAATAAAGGCACTTGAGCTAAGTCTTATATTGAATCTTAGTGGTAATGCGGGCTGGGTCACAGTTTGCGATAGCCAATGTGAGAGGTATTGAGCAGTAAGTCTGTCTTAAGGGTGAAGTTAACCTTAGATTGGGATATTGGTTAGGTCAAAGGTGATGATTTTTTAGCCAGCAGGTTTCATCTATTAACCCTGTTGCGGTTAGTTAATACTAAAGTGCTGAGTACCTAAATTACGCGCTTTACCATCATATCTCACTTCAGTAAGTTGTACATTTCCGCTTTTATGTTTCAACACTATGCTGGTTGAGCGAGTACCGTATTCTTCATGCTGGATAAAAATAGCAGACAATAGACGTTCCCACTCAAGGCTAATACCTGTTTGAGGTAAATCTTGATCCTTTGGTTGTGAGGTATCTCGCATGATAGCGAGTAATTGGTCTATGCAAGGTGTCTGCATTTGCTTGATATAGGTTTGCAGCTGTTGCTGGCCTTTAGCCATTTTAGGCCATATATCATCCAATGCGCCGTTACTTACCGCATGAAATCCAGGCTCGAGTATAGTGGTAGTTGATGTTTTACTGTTAAAGCAGAAGAGTTGGTTGTGGTGTTCGAAGACTAAATTAAACGGATTATAATTAACCGAGTGTTCAGCTAGCCATTGACTATTAACGTGCTGTTTTGTTAGCGCATCAACCACTAATTCCCCACGACTGCGAACGCCATTTTGCAGTTCAATGGAGCGAATATTGGTTATTCCTGCAAATTGGCCTTGCTCATTAATGCCTAACCAAGTGCCGCCAGCTTGCTTGTCTTGCCCAGCAATAATGGCAGGATGAGTTGGCCAGCGATACGCTGGTTCAGTTGCTCTGTGATGAAATTCGTCACGGTTTGCACAAATAATTAAGGGGTAGTCGGGATGCGCCTCAACGGCAATAAATAAAATACACATAGCGGCCCCCTTAAATATATTGTCATCATTAGCGACTAAATAGATTAATGATGATGTTTATGTGTCGATGCTGAGTCATGATGATGTGGCGCTTTAATGTCTGATGGATGGCCGTGATCATGTGGATGTGACACTGATTTGAGGTTAATCATCAAACGGCTTAAAAATTTGCGCGGCCCGAGCCTAAGTAAACTGGCACCAAACAATAAAACTATGGCCACTAAACCAACAATGTTAGCAGACTCTGGTAAGTGTAATGTTAATGTTGAACTCAATGTGAATTGATCTGCCGCCATTAATCCTAGCAGTAAAATTCCGCCTAACATCAGCCCTTGTTTCCAATTCATTAACTTCAATTGACCAATACTAATTACTGGTGCGGCCAATAAAGTAAAGGCTACCGCAATTTGGCTCCAACCACTGTAAGCCAGAGATAAAGCCAAAATTACCGTGCCTAAATTACAAAAACGCATTGGTAAAAAGACTAACAATAAAATAAATACCTGCAATGCAGGGTTTGCTAGTGGTACAGATGGATGACCAATCAGATTTGCTAGTACTAAACTAAGAATTATCCAAGGCGCACTTCGGTCGACTAATTGGCTAAAACCAAAACGCCATGGTGACTCTGATGCTGTTGGATGTGGGTCGGTTATCTCGACTTGCGTTAGGGTCATGAGTGCCCCTATAGCGAATAATCCCAGAGCTTGATAAAGCGCAAACCAAGGCCCTAATAATAAGATGGTAATTAATAATGCTTCCGGCCCCGCTAATCGCTGTAACCAACGTAGTCCCAAGGACGGATGAGAGGGGCGTAAACCAGATGCAAACCGAGCCGTAGCAATAAAATAGCTGCCTAATAAAATCGGTGAGATGGTCAGTAACCAACTCATAAATTGCTCTGAACCATGATTTTGATGAGCATGTTCATGGCCGCCAGTATCCATCAATAGCAGTAGCGCTAATAATCCTAAGCCTAATAAACTGCCAATACCGGCTTGGTATTGATATTTGCCCTGCTTGTCTTCTTGTTGATGACCATGAGGTTGATGTAATACCACGTGTAAAATTGAGCCGGTAACAAAGGCTTGCAAATAAACGGTATTTTCAAGGCTCAATTGGGCTAATAGGTGTTCACCTGCAAAGTAGCCGACGCTGGTTAGTATCATCATTGCCGCTAATACAGCACTGGCCCATCGATTACCCACTTGTGGTTTGAGTAACCACCAAATGGCGACACCAACAGGTAAGCGATGCATGATCACGCCTAAGGCCAGCAGTGTTGAATTGCCATCCTGTTGCGCCAAGACCATGGCTCCGCCGTCGGTCACTGTGTGTAACAGGAGCCCGGCAATACCTAATGTGAGAGTGATGTTATGGGTGATATCTGAATAGCGATGAAACAGCTTTTCACTGGCTGTTGGTCCCCAAACGCCGAGCATGACAAACAATAGCGTGATGAATCCACCATGCTCCAATAGCTCAGGCAAAATATGGATGAGCACTAATCCGCCAAGAGAGACAAAAATGAACCCATCTAAGCCCTTTTGCAATCCGCTACCTGATGCGAAGAAGCGATAAAAAAGTGGCCCAAACAGCAGTGCAACACAACTAGCAATTAGATAGAGCATGTTATCCAGAAATCAATCGAAAAAAACAACGCAGTATATCATTTTAAACCAGTATTGTAGCGTGTGAATCTATTAAGCTGAAAAATTTACCTAAAGAGGGGGCTAATTTTGATCGCGTTTTTGGGCATGAGGTTGAAAAAGTTTTTTAGATCATAACTTTGGTAGTAGTGGTGCGGCTATTTATTCGGGGGTATTTGTTGCAATCATTTACGACGATCACCTTACGATTAGCAATAAAGTAGTGGTTTGCATCGCAAATATTGTGCTGTTAGGTATACAATGTAGCCTATGTTTTTTAATTAAAAGATTGTTGTCCATGGATATTTTTTCTGCAGCTGTCATGTTGTTCTTGATTATGGATCCGCTAGGTAATTTACCTATATTTGCTTCCATATTACGTCATATTGACCCCAAAAAACGTCGTAAAGTCTTAATCCGTGAGCTATTGTTTGCGCTTATTATTATGTTGTCTTTTTTGTATGCTGGCGAAGCTATCCTTAACTTTCTCAACTTACGTTCTGAATCCGTGAGTATTGCGGGCGGCATTATCTTGTTCTTAATCGCGATTAAAATGATCTTCCCATCGCCGGGCGGTGTTGCAGGATTAGCCGCCGGGGAAGAGCCTTTTATTGTCCCTATGGCAATCCCATTAATGGCAGGACCATCTATTTTGGCGGCATTAATATTACTGGCGCACACAGATAGTAGTCGTATGATTGATTGGACCATAGCACTGGTCTCAGCATGGGGAATGAGTGCAGTTATTTTAATGTTTTACAAGTTGTTTACTCGCATACTTGGTGAGAAAGGCTTAATCGCAGTAGAGCGGTTAATGGGGATGGTTTTAGTGATGATCTCGGTACAAATGTTACTTGATGGGATATCGAATTATATTAATTCCGCCACGAATTAAGCCATTATTTCTCGATAGGTTTTACAGACTATACACTTCGTTTGAAAGATTAAAAAATCAATCTGTCTACCTAGTACTGGTTATTCGTAGAGCGTTAAAGCCGACCTAATAGGGTCGGCTTTTTTGTTTTAGAAGCAGAATAAATCATCGTTTATATTAATTTTTAAGCGAACGGGAACATTTACATTAAAGAATGTCTAATTTAATTGTAACCCATAGGTTGCAGCTGTTAATGTCATGTAATTATTGTTTGGGGTGAATTATGAAATACATTATCGTCATGCTGGGACTGGCTTTTATGACCTTACAAGGTTGTCAAAATCCATCGGTGGCATCAAACGTAGACGAGCAAGCAGCCGTAACTAAACCATTAATTAAAGACTGTGGTCCAAGTGCAATGCCGCCTTTACGTGATAGGACTAAATTAATTGAAAACTTGCGCGTGAAAGGACTCATCACCGCCGATATGGACCAAGTACAAGTCGATAGAATTGTTGCTGATTACATCACCAAACGTCAAAAAGCATTTGAAAAATGTCACAAACCAACACTTAATACAGGGAAGTTAAAATGAGTAAGTTGACCAAATATCAAGGGTTAATTGTTTCAACGTTATTACTGGCATGTAGCAGCATGGCAGCACTTGCGGCTCCGCAAACAGGCACCCCAGCAGATGGTGGATTGATTAATGAACAGCAAGTGCTGTACTGGTTAATCAAACGTGGTGAAGTGGCAGCCGATGCCAGTGATGTTGAAAAACAAGCGGCAGTGGACGCATTTGTGAGCCGTGGCCGTCACACCACATTCAAACCTGCAGCGATTGAAGTGAAAGCTGAACAATTGCGGGTTAAACGTGCAGCACAAAAAAACACCAAAAGTGCGCAATATGCCGCTGCAAATAACAAAGTATTAGCCGATCAAGATATTACCAAAACGGTAAAGGTGTTAGCTGTGTTGGTAGACTTTCCAGATTTACCTCATGATGCCAACCAATTAAAGGCTGGCGATAGCGACATGTATTACAGCAGCTACCCAGCAGCACATTATCAACAACTGTTATTTTCACAAAACGGTTTTGCAGGTCCAAGTAACCAAACTTTACAATCGGCTTATCAGTATTTTCAGGCGGTATCGGGTAAAAGTTTCCACTTTACCGGAGAGGTAAGAGATTGGGTCACAGCAGATCATGACGCCGCATACTATGGCGGTAATAATGGCAATGATGACGATAATGCAGTACCTGAGCTCGTTAAAGAGGCGGTCACGAAAGCTGTCGTTGGGATGACCGATGCTGAGCTAGAGAGTTATGACATTGAAGACCCTTTTGATATCGATGGCGACGGTAATTATGATGAAGCTGACGGAATTATCGACCATGTAATGTTGTTTCATTCTAGTATCGGTGAAGAAGCTGGTGGTGGGGTGTTAGCTGATGATGCTATTTGGTCACACAGATTTTATGTGGATTCCAACACCAATGGCTATGTTATTCCTGGGCGAGGTGGTTTAAAGGTATTTGGCTACACAGTACAACCTATCGATGCTGCCGCAGGTGTATGTACTCACGAGTTTGGTCATGATTTAGGCTTACCTGATGAGTATGACACCACTAACAGTGGCGATGGTTCACCTGTAGGAGCTTGGTCATTAATGTCTGGTGGTAGTTGGACTGGCAGTATTGCTGGGGCTCAACCGAGTGGCTTTAGCCCTTATGCAAAATCTTTTTTACAACAAAAGTACAAAGGTAAGTGGGTTAATGAACAGCATATTTCATTGGCTACTTTAACCAGTAATGGCACTGCGGTAAAGCTAAATCATGCTGTAAATAGTGATGCCATCAACCAGTTATCGATTGCGCTGCCTGCTGAAAATATCGCCTTTAAAGCGCCATTAACAGGTAAGTATCAGTATTATTCAGGTCAAGGTGACATGATGAATAATGCTATGTCGTTCAATGTGTCATTACCATTAGATACGCCGTTAGCATTATCATTTCAAGCTCACTGGGATATTGAAGATGATTATGATTATGTACAAGTTCTGGTTGATAGCGTAGCAATAGAAGGTAACTACACCAGTTCAACTAATGCCGTTTATCCAGCAGTAAAAAACTTTATTAGCGGAAAATCGAGCAACATTAGTACCGCAGCGGGTTTAGATGCTTGGGTTAACATGAACTTTGATTTGAGTGCTTATGCCGGCCGAGATGTGCAGATCAGTGTGGTCTATAAAACCGATGAAGCTGTTGGCGATTATGGTATGGCTATTGATGATATTCAGTTAATTAACCAAGGTTCAGCGTTTTATATTGATGGCGCTGAGGCTGATGGTATGGCGACATTGTCTGGTTTTAGCCGTATTGAAGATAGTCTTCCTGGTAAAGCGAGACGTTACATTGTGCAATTACGCAGTCATCAAGGTGTAGATGCCGGACTGGTTTATGACAATTATGAACCTGGAGTATTATTGTGGTTAGAAAATTTTAACCAAAATGATAATAATGTTTCAGATCACTCAGGCAAAAGCTTAATTGGTGTAGTCGATGCAGACCAAAATTTGATTGGTGCTCAGCGGACTGATGTGCAAATTCGTGACGCAGCATTTAGCTTGTACCCACAAAGTCCTTATGTTGGTGACAGCCACCTAGCCGCTGAGTCTCTGTTTGACGACAATCGCGATTACAGTGCGCCGTTAAAACAACAAGCCGGTATGATATTGCCAGAGCTTGGATTGACCATGCAAATCACTGAACAAGCCAGCGACAGCAGCACTGCAACCCTTGAGTTTGCCTTATCTGATAGCAGCGAGTTGCCTCCAGTATCCTTAGTTGCCGAGATGAAAGTGCAAGCTTCAGGTGCCGATGTTAGCTTTAATGTGATTGTCAGCGGTGGCAGTGATTACAGCTATGCATGGTCGTTTGGGGAAAACAATGCCACTAGTAGCGATACTGCACCAAGCTACACATATTCAGCATCGGGAGACTATATTGTCAGTGTGCTGGTAACTGACGCGGCAGGTAATACTGTCACCGCAACTGACACGATAAGAGTGGTGATTCAGCCTTTAGCTGCATTTACCTTGAATCAAACCGATCTAACAGTAGCGCTGACTAATATGTCTAAGCAAGGTTTTGGTAATTTGACTTATTTGTGGGATTTTGGTGATAGCAGTAGCAGCACGGTTGAAAATCCAAGCCATACTTATAGCACAGGAGGGACTTATACCATTACGTTAGTGACCACAGATTCTATTGGTAATGAAGTGACGGCTAATCAAGTTATAACGGTGTCGTCGCCAATAATTACAGCTACTACGTCTACAACGACAACTGACAATGGCAGCAGCGGTGGCAGTTTGGGATGGCTAACTATATTGATGCTGAGCTTGTTTGGCTTCTTACGTAAGCGGGTTTAATCATCACCCTCTAAAAACGCCCTCAAGGGCGTTTTTAGATTAACGATACCAGATCGCCGAGTGAGGCTGAGTTAATCTTGTTCAACTTTGATTGATGTATTCGACCGCCGCAGGCAGAAAAATCTCGCTGACAATCAGTTGTGAACCATACAGATTAAAATAGCGACGACGGCCCCATAAGCTACTGTTAACTTTTTGATTTAAGCTGGTGGCTAATGCAGCTAAACGCCCGCAGGTTTCAAACTGGGCTACTTCAATATTGCCGGGAGTAATGTCTGGGCTATTAAATAATAATTCACCTAGTGGACGAGTGCCAAGACGGGTGAAATCATTAGGTTGATGACCATTATTCTTGTGTTGTGAGTCGAGAATGATTTGTGGGATCAGCGTGCGGGCAAATACCCATGGGATGCCATCAAGACACAATAATACTTCACGGATCCAAACTGGGTCTGTTTGAGTGGGAAATTCATCTGCTAGAGGCTGAAGTAAATGTTCGCCTAACACTCTTACTTCGAAGAGTTTACAGTGTGTCTTAAGACGTTTGGTTAAACTTCCGGTCGCTAATAACCAGTCTTTAAGTTGGCTGTGGGGCAATGAGTCGATTTTTTGTGGCGAAAACCAATGAATTGATTCACCATAAGGAAAGCTAGTACTGGTCACATTCATTTAAAACTCGTTACAATATATGTCAACGGCAGTAGTCTATCATGTCAAAGATGAGCAAACACTCCTAAGGGAGTGAGCAATATAGCTTAATTTAAGTAACGTTCCACATCGACGGAGTTTATCTCACTATGAAAAAATTGGTTTCAACGTTAGTTATGCTGTGTTGTTTGGCATTTAATGTCCATGCTGCAGATGAGCCTGCTGTTGAAGATTATGCATATTATGGCTTTGAGCCTGATATTGTTACTAACTATATTTCTAATCGTAAAAAGTTAGGTTTTGTTAAAATTAGTGTTGAATTGATGGTAAAAGATCCTAATGATTTAATGAGCTTAGAGCATCACGATCCTTTGCTTCGCTCGGCCATCGTTGAGATTTTAGGTAATCAATCGGAAGAAAAGGTTAAATCCTTATCTGGACGTGAGGAAATTCGCCGTGAATGCTATGAGATGATTAACCGCTTAATGGAACAAGAAGTCGGTCGTCCTATTGTGGTTAACTTACTCTTTACTAAATATTTATATGATTAATGGCTCGTTCAATAACGCAGTTGCAGCGAGCAAATCCTGATATGACTAAGCGTTCGCCAAACAAGCCAGATGTGAAAAGACATTCCGCCTCAGCAGCGTCCAGTAAACCTGTGCTGTCAAAAGCGTTGCATTCGCGTAATGCCCATAAACAGGGGTATGATTTTGACGCACTGATAATCGCAGTGCCCGAGTTGGCCGCTTTTGTTCGTCCAAATCCTTACGGTAACGCCTCTATCGATTTTGCCGACCCTCACGCGGTAAAATGTCTCAATACCGCTTTATTATTGAGTGAGTACAATATCCGAGGTTGGGATATTCCTAATGGGTATCTTTGTCCGCCAGTGCCTGGTCGTGTTGATTATTTGCATTACATTGCTGATTTATTAGCCGTTAATGGCAAGGTAATTAAAGGGGCGAGTATTCATTGCTTAGATATTGGAACGGGCGCCAATGGTATTTACCCATTATTAGGGATTCAAAGCTACGGTTGGCAATTTGTCGCATCGGATATTGACCCTGTTTCTATCGACAATGTGGACCAGATCGCCCAACAAAATCCGCAAATTTCAACTTATTTGCAGTTAAGGTTACAGCAACAACCCGAGCATATCTTTAAGGGGATCATTAGCGCAGATGAACGGTTTGATGTCAGCTTGTGTAACCCGCCGTTTCATAGCTCTTTGGCTGAAGCATCGGCAGGTACATTACGTAAAGTCACCAATTTAGCTAAAAGCCAGCAGAAAAAGCATGGCCAACAATCAAGTCAACTCGCCGTGAGCCAAGTTAAGCCTACGCTCAATTTTGGCGGTCAAAAAGCCGAGTTATGGTGTGATGGTGGCGAGCAGAAATTTTTGGCCAACATGATTAAACAAAGCCGCGACTATGCCAGCCAAGTGCTATGGTTTACCTCATTAGTGTCTAAGTCAGAAAACCTTAAACCTTGTTATCAATTACTCAAACAGGTAAACGCTGTTGAGGTAAAAACCATTGAGATGACACAAGGTAATAAAGCCACACGCATTTTAGCGTGGAGTTTTTTAACCCCAGCGTTACGTCAACAATGGTCTACATTAAGGCGTTAATCTTTGATGGCATCAAATGTGATGGTTTCACAGCCGTGATACACCAAAAAATGTCTGCCTTTGGCGCGAGCAATTAAGGTGATGCCCATTTGTTTAGCCAAGTCTAAACCCATTTGAGTCACGCCACTGCGCGACAGTAATACTGGTATGCCCATCTTGGCGACTTTGATCACCATTTCTGATGTTAACCTACCGGTAGTATAGAAAATCTTATCGTGTCCTGATTGCTGATCCAACCACATATCGCCCGCTAAAGTATCGACGGCATTATGGCGTCCTACATCTTCAACGAAGGCTAAAATTTTCTCATCTTGGCATATTCCACAACCATGAACTGCACCTGCATTTTTATAGGTTTCATTGTAAGCACTAATATTACTGAGCAGATGATAAATAGTCGATTGTGTCAGCGATGGAGTCGGTAAACTTATGTCATCTAATCCTTGTAAAAATCCTCCGTAAACAGTGCCTTGACCACAACCGGACGTAACTGTCTTTTCGGCTAGTTTCTGCTCAATATCTTCGGATACTTCTTTGGTGATCACCGCAGCAGAACTGACATCCCAATCAACAATAACTGACTCTAATAAACTTAAATCGCTAATAAACCCTTGGTTTTTTAAATAACCAAGGGTTAATGACTCAGGTTTTGCGCCTAATGTCATCAAGGTCACAATCGGACGCCAATTTAAATAGACAGTTAATGGGCGTTCACAGGCAACAAATTTATCGACGATTACGCCTTGTTCGTTAACCGCTTTCACTGCAATGGTCAGTGGTACTTGAGTATTAGTTTTAACAAACTTTATCGCATCGCGCGTTAAAGATGTGGCTGAAACAGATTGAGTCATAAGTGAGATAGCCTCTTAATGGGTCTTTAATTGATGGACTGAGCGGCAGCATTTACTTGCTTCAACATTAGAAAGCATAGCAATTATTATTCCCGAAACTGAAAACGACTTGCCTAAGCGTGATCTAGCGCAAATCTTTACAAATTCAATATTTTTGCCGCGTATTTATGTCCCATCTAAAATGACACTATGGACATATTGTCCTATCCTTATGAAGGATTTAGGGATCTAGTTCAAAGTTAATTTACTTTTTAGTTGGCACTATTTTTGCTTTTACTTTAATAAATAATCAAATCAAGTGTATTTCAATACACACTTTCATGTCAGAGGTAAGCATTACCATGCAACACACCGACACGATTTGGCCGATGTATGTTTCACTCAAAAAGGTGCCAATCCAAGTAGGGCGCTGGGCATCGGTTCGCTGGGAACTTGACCAAATGGTTCCTGCAACACAACCGCAGCCTGAAAACTCTGTCTTAATACCACTTGAATTATATAAAGATCAACGAGGTAGTTATCGTATTAATCTCGATATGGATAATTCAACACTCTATATCGTTTGTGATGAACTGATTGACGGTACCTGGGTACCAGCAATGATCTCTGCCGACCAACATGTCAGTGCCGGTTGCCTTGAATCTGATACACCCGTGCTTAATATTCCTATGCCCAGTGCAATTGCGTGCTGGATAGAAGCATTTATCACTCGTCATGGCGAGGTTGAGATCAGTGCTCATCGACGCAAGCATGTTAATCGTCGTAAAAATGAAGGTCCAAGTGCAAATCACTCCGGGAAAATCCAATGAGCGATAACACAAAAGGTCTTCTTAACCGTTGGGAGATTAGACGTCAACGGGTTGCTGAAGAGGCTGAGCAAGAAGAATTATTGCAACATGCGCGAGAAAAACCTGATGACTTCAACATACTAACAGCGGAAGTCGACCAAGATAATAACGTGATAGATGCTGATGAGGTGGCAGAGTCTGAACCGTTACCCGATCCCAGTACCATTGAAGTCGGCGGTAGTTTTGCTCGTTTTATGGCTAAAAGTGTTGATCCAACCACTAAAGCCGCAGCGTTAAGAGCCTTATGGAAACAGCCGCAATATGGTCACATTGACGGGCTTATCGAATATGCGCTGGATTATACCAATCAACCGCTATTGTCAGCAGATGTATCCGCTGAGTTAGCCAGTAAAGTGTTTCGTTATGTCATTAAAAAAGAACCGCCAGAACTTGAATTAGATCCAGAGGCCGTATCGACTGATTTATCTGCAACAGAACTTGCCCCAACGGATTTAGCCCCAACCGATTTGGCAAAAACCGAACTTTCTGAGCAAACCAGACCTATTTCCGAAGAGGAGTCTATTGCTTCAACGGATGCAGATAAGCCAGAGGATGAACCACAAACCGCGACGATATCGCCACAAGAACAACCGCTTTGTCACAATGATGACCTGATAAAGCAAGCCGTCGCCAGTGATGAGGCGAAAGCGTAATAACAGCAGTCACTGATGATGTGACCTAGATGAAAGCCGTTATGTAAAGATCTACAACTAGTTATACGATCAGCAATAAGCGTGAACAGTGAACTGAGCTATCACTGTTAATGAGGTATAAAAACCGAGAATTGGGAACGCAATGAGTATCAGAAAAAACCAGCCACAGCTGAAACAAGCACGACAACAGGTGATGGCGAAGACGCAGATTTTGCAAAATTTAATACCGCCTACCGTTAGTTATACTACCCAGGGGCATGTGCTCATTATTGGGCCTGAAGATCTGGCACGTTTAGCGGCGGACAAATTGTCTACTATGGCAAGTCGAGTAATTTTAGCCAATGAAGCGATCACTAGCCAAGATGAAGTCCATCTTGAAGCCGTGATGAATGCGGCGGCTGATGTCGAAAGTTACTACAATAAATTGACCAGTGTTAAAGGTTTTCTAGGCCAGTTTCAGGTCAAAGTTGAAGGTGATACTGGGATTACAGATTTAAGCGTTGTTGCTATCCGTCAAGCGCATTTTGATATCGTGCTCGATTTAAGCCACAGTCCCTGTATTAATCTAGAAATGCTTCCTCCAGGTTACTTTTATGTTGGCCAAGACTCTGCATTACTCGCTGATGCTATTGCCAATATTCCAGAGTTAATAGGAGAGTTTGATAAACCACGTTATGTTCGGGTTAATAGTGATATTTGCGCCCATGACAAACATGGTCTAAACGGTTGTAATCGTTGTTTAAATTTTTGTCCTGCAGATGCCATTAGCAGTATAGCGCATAAGATTGAAATTGATCCTTACCTTTGTCATGGAGCCGGCAGCTGTACCAATACATGCCCAACAGGTGCACTGAGCTATGATTTACCGACCCCAGCATCGTTGCATACTTACCTTGAAAAGCTTATCAGTCGCTATCGTGAAGAAGCCCAAACTGCCCCGGTTATCTTGTTTCATGATAATGAAGCTGGCACTGAATTGATTTCGGAGCAATTAAGCGGTGATGTGTTACCCGTCGCAATGGAAGAAATAACCGTAGCGAGCATAGATCATTGGTTAGCGGCATTAGCCAATGGTGCCCGCGAAATTTTAATCTTACAAACACCAGCAACAGCACCGACATTACTGCAAATGCTCAAAGGTGAGTCTGCATTAGCTAATCGTATTCTCGACCAAATGGGCCAGCCTCAACGGATCCGCTTAATTACTCCGTCAGATCTAAGTCAGCTAGATGATGCACTCGCGGTCAGCTTAACTTGGCCTGTGATTATGCCGATGATGTTAACGGCAGCAGAACCTAATACTAATGTAAAACGCAGCATCATATTTCAAGCGATTGACCACCTCAATAGTCAAGCCGCAGCCGTTGATGATGTGCTCGTTATGGCGAATATTCCATACGGTATGGTGAGTATCAACAGCGACAAGTGCACCTTATGTTTGTCATGTGTCTCAACATGCCCAACCCAAGCTTTGAAGGATGGCGGTGATGCTCCGGCACTGAAGTTTGTTGAGCAAGATTGTGTGCAATGTGGGTTATGTGAAGCCGCTTGTCCCGAAAACGTGATTAGCTTAATACCACAAATTAATTTTAATCAGTCAGCAAGACAACACGTTCAAGTATTAAAAGAAGAACCTGCATTTGAATGTATTCGATGTGGTAGTGAATTTGCAACTCAATCAATGATACACAAAATGGTAGAAATGGTCGGCGCCCATAGTGCGTTTAGCGCCAATATTGAGCGTTTGAAAATGTGTGGCGACTGCCGAGTAAAAGACATGTTTGAAGACATCCTTGACGATCCAGAAAAGCAATTGCAATAAGAGATCTCTTATGACCGAAGCAGGAAGACAAGTAAGTGAGAATGATCAGTTAAGAGCCGATATATATCAGTTACTGGCAGCGTTGTTACGCCGCCAACCTAGTGCTGAATTATTAGCGTTCTTAGCCGATTTAGAGGTAGAGGCCGAGGATGGCAATACCATGAGTCAAGCATGGAATGCGTTAAAACTCGCTGCAGCAAACAGTGATACCAACACCTTAGAAGATGAATACTTTGCTATTTTCTTGGGTGTAGGCAGTGGCGAAATTATGCCATACGGTAGTTGGTTTATGACCGGCTCGTTAATGGATAAACCCTTAGCTGCATTGCGCGGCGACCTGATGCAACTTGGCTTTGAACGTGAAGAAAACGTTAAAGAGCCAGAAGATCATGTTGCGGCATTATGTGAAGTCATGGGCTGCTTAATTTTAGAAGCACCAGGTTATCGCCAATTAGCGTTTTATCAACGTCATATTGGTAGTTGGATTATGCGTTTTTGTGACAACTTAGCCAACACGCCTAGTGCTCATTTTTATCAAAGCGTTGCACAATTAGCTAAAGCGTTTTTTACCGCTGAGGCCAATGAATTTGAACAACTGAGTTTAAATATTCCGGTGAATTGTCCAGGTAGTGCTGACTTAGAACCGCTTGAACAAGACGTTGTACAAATTAACTAAACCGGGTGATGGCTTATTTTGCCTCATCTTTTTATCAACAAGGAGACAATATGAAAAAGCAAGCTTCCGACATGGGTCGCCGCCAAATGCTAAAAGCATTAGCGCTCGGCACAGCGGCAGGTGCTGTGGCTAGTGTTAGTGCACCTGCACTTGCCCAAGTCACTAAACCGTCTGCAGAAGAGCCTACGGGCACTAACTATCGCGAAACAGAGCATATTCGTAATTATTATGCATCGTTAAGCAAATAACAAAGGAGAGTGTGTGATGCGATTAACCCGCAAAACAGACACGGCCACCAAAGCTGAAAAGCCAGGCCTAGGTCTTAACCGACGTCAATTCCTCAAGTCTGCCAGTTTGGCGACGGGTGGTATTGCAGCGGCTTCAATGCTTGGCGCAGGTATGATGCGTAAAGCAGAAGCTAAAGATGTCCCACATGATGCTCCAACCGAGATAAAACGGACAATTTGTTCTCATTGTTCAGTAGGTTGTGGTGTTTATGCTGAAGTTCAAAATGGGGTATGGACTGGGCAAGAGCCTGCGTTCGACCATCCATTTAACCAAGGAGGTCATTGTGCCAAAGGCGCTGCATTGCGCGAGCATGGTCATGGTGAAAAACGCTTAAAGTATCCGATGAAGTTAGAAGGCGGTAAGTGGAAACGTCTATCATGGGAACAAGCTATTAATGAAGTGGGCGACAAAATGGAGTCGATTCGTCAAGAGTCTGGTCCTGATTCCGTTTACTTTATGGGTAGTGCTAAATTTTCCAATGAACAATCTTATATGTATCGCAAATTAGCAGCGATGTGGGGCACTAACAATGTCGATCACTCAGCTCGTATTTGTCACTCTACCACGGTAGCCGGTGTTGCAAACACTTGGGGCTACGGTGCGCAAACTAACTCGTTTAACGACATCCGCAATTCAAAATGCATGATGTTTATTGGTTCTAACCCATGTGAAGCTCACCCTGTGGCGATGCAACACATTTTGATTGGTAAAGAACGCGGTGCCAAAATCATCGTTGTTGATCCACGCTTTACCCGAACAGCAGCTAAGTCTGATGAGTATGTCCATATTCGTCCAGGTACCGACATTCCATTTATTTATGGTTTGTTATGGCACATTTTCGAAAATGGCTGGCAAGATGATTCGTTCATTTCTCAACGTGTATACGGCATGGAACGTATTCAAGAAGAAGTGAAAAAATACACTCCAGAAGAAGTTGAACATATTGCTGGTGTGCCAAAAGCTCAAATGTACCGTGTTGCGAAAATGATGGCAGAAACTAAGCCAGGCACTATCGTGTGGTGTATGGGTGGTACTCAGCATCATATTGGTAATGCTAACACTCGCGCATATTGTATTTTACAGCTTGCCCTTGGCAACATGGGTATCGAAGGCGGCGGAACGAACATTTTCCGTGGTCACGATAACGTACAGGGTGCGACTGACTTTGGTTTGTTATTTGATAACTTACCAGGTTATTACGGTTTAACCTCTGGTGCATGGGATCATTGGGCCAATGTGTGGGATCTGGAACCTAAGTGGATCACCGAGCGTTTTGACCAAGGTGAATACTTAGGTCAATCACCTCAAACATCAGCGGGTATTCCTTGTTCGCGTTGGCACGATGGTGTGTTAGAAGACAAAACCAAGATTGCTCAAAAAGATAATATTCGTCTGGGGTTCTTTTGGGGGCAGTCAGTTAACACTGAAACCCGTGGTCGTGAAGTGCGTGAAGCGCTAAACAAAATGGATACCATTGTGGTCGTCGATCCATTTCCAACTATGGCTGCAGTAATGCACGAGCGCCAAGATGGAGTGTATTTATTGCCTGCGGCAACTCAGTTTGAAACCTATGGTTCGGTTTCGGCTTCTAACCGTTCTTTACAGTGGCGTTCGCAAGTTATTGAACCATTATTTGAGTCATTACCTGATCATACAATCATGTATAAATTGGCTAAAAAATGGGGCGTAGAGGACCAATTCTGTAAGCACATCAAGGTCAATGGTGATGAGCCATTAATAGAAGACATTACCCGTGAATTTAATACAGGTATGTGGACTATTGGTTATACAGGCCAAAGCCCTGAACGTTTGAAAATGCACCAAGAAAATTGGGGCACCTTTGACGTTAACTCGCTGGAAGCACCCGGCGGCCCAGCTAAAGGCGAAACCTATGGTTTACCTTGGCCATGTTGGGGTACACCAGAGCAGAAACATCCAGGTACTCAAATCTTGTATCGCACCGGACGTGAAGTTAAAGACGGTGGTGGTAACTTCCGTGCACGTTATGGTGTTGAACATAACGGCAATAATATTCTTGCGGAAGGTTCTTTCTCAAAAGGTTCTGAAATTCAAGATGGTTACCCAGAGTTTACTGCCGACATGCTAAAACAGCTTGGCTGGTGGGATGACCTAACAGCAGACGAAAAAGTTAAAGCTGAAGGTAAAAACTGGAAAACTGATATCTCTGGCGGTATTCAACGTGTGGCAATCAAGCATGGTTGTATCCCTTATGGTAACGCTAAAGCGCGTTGTATCGTATGGAACTTCCCTGATGATATTCCATTACATCGCGAACCGTTATACACACCTCGTCGTGACTTAGTGGCTAAATACCCAACCTATGAAGATCGGATGGTAGCGCGTCTACCAACACTTTATAAAACGATTCAAGACAAGGATTTTGCTACTGATTTCCCAATGGCATTAACTACTGGTCGTTTGGTTGAGTACGAAGGTGGTGGTGAAGAAACCCGTTCAAACCCATGGCTTGCAGAACTGCAGCAAGAAATGTTCATCGAGATCAACCCAGCAGATGCTGCTGATCGCGGTTTACGTGATGGTGATGACGTGTTTGTTCATAGCCCAGAAGGTGCCAAAATTACTGTTAAGGCTATGGTGACACCGCGTGTTATTGCGGGTGAATGTTTTATGCCATACCATTTTGCTGGTGTATTTGAAGGCAAGAGTTTGGTCAAAAACTACCCAGAAGGCACAGTGCCTTATGTGATTGGTGAATCTGCCAATACCGTAATGACCTATGGTTATGATGTCGTAACGCAAATGCAAGAGACCAAGTCTAGCTTGTGTCAGATAAGCAAAGCCTAAACACTTGATGAGGAGATAAGCCATTATGGCAGTCATGAAATTTCTGTGTGACACCAAACGCTGCATCGAGTGTAACGGTTGCGTCACAGCATGTAAAAACGAAAACGACTCTGCTTTAGAGTGGGGTATTCAGCGTCGCCGCGTGGTAACGCTTAATGATGGTGAACCAGGAGAAGCGTCAATCTCAGTAGCATGTATGCATTGTACCGATGCACCATGTATGGCTGTTTGTCCGGCCGACTGTTTCTACCGTACCGAAGACGGCATTGTGCTCCACAACAAAGATACTTGTATCGGTTGTGGCTATTGCTTTTATGCTTGCCCATTTGGCGCGCCGCAGTTCCCTAAAAAGACTGCATTTGGTAGTCGCGGTAAAATGGATAAGTGTACTTTCTGTGCTGGTGGCCCAGAAGAAGATCATTCAGAAGCCGAGCGTCTCAAATATGGCTCAAACCGTATTGCTGAAGGCAAATTACCAATGTGTGCTGAGCTTTGTTCAACCAAAGCTCTGTTGGCCGGTGATGCAGGCATAGTGTCTGATATTTATCGTCAACGTATGGCTGCACGCGGTAATCCAAATGTGATTTGGGGCTACAATCCTAAAACAGGTGAAATGGTTTAACCCAGAGCAATGGCTGCGATAATTTTCGCAGTCATATAAGGAGTGACAATGTTAACTTTAACGTTAAACAAATCACTGCGCAGGATGTTTGCTCTGTTGGTTCTGTGTATGGGATTGGGGTTGGTTACATCGACGGTTTATGCCGCCGATGAACAATCAAGTCAGCAACAAGCAAAGTCTAAAACCAGTGATGCAGATCTCTGGCGCGCAGTAAAAGCTGGCGAACCCGGATACAGTACAGACAAAGGCCTTGATGCTGATGTTCTGATTAATGTATCGGGTAATGAAGGCAAAATATTGCGAAATACTTACCTAAAACCAGCACTTGGCTTAGCCATAGTGGGGGTTTTTGGGGCCTTTTTAGTGTTTTACTTAGTCAATGGTCCATCAAGATTAAGTAAGGGCTTTTCAGGCAAAATGGTACTTCGTTGGAGCACAGCCGATCGTTGGTTACATTGGATTATGGCAGTATCTTGCCTAACCATGATGCTAACAGGTGTGATTATTATGCTTGGGCGACATCTCTTAGCCCCATATGTCGGAGACGGTATATGGGCAGGGGTTATAGCCTTCAGTAAATTTGCCCATGATTGGTCTAGCCCCATTTTTATGGTGTCTTGGCTAGCATGTATCATCAAATGGATGCCACTACAATTTTTCAAGATGTATGATTTGAAATGGTTTTTAGTGGTTGGCGGCTACATTAACTTTGGTCCGTTTAAAGGCAAACACCCAGACAGTGGTTTTGCCAATGCGGGTGAAAAAATGTGGTTTTGGACCTTAGCTATTTTTGGTCTAAGCATCAGTCTAAGCGGTATTATGTTAGTGTTTCCGACACTGGATTTGCCGCGTGAACTGTCGATGCTCGCTTTGTTGATACATGGTCTTAGTGCGACGATCTTAATCGCATTTACCATAGTGCATATTTGGATGGGAACCGTACTCAGTGAGGGCGGAATGGAGTGCATGTTATCGGGCTATTGTGACGAAAACTGGGCTTCACAACATCATAATGTGTGGTATGACGAAATCAAAGCCGATGGTACTTTAAAATACAAAGAGTAACCCTGGCACTCTGGTGTTAGTACACTAGTTGATTGCAGATATAAAACACCTCGTTAGGTCACTGACAAGGTGTTTTTTATTGACCATTTTAACTGCGTTATCGGCTTTTTAACGGCATAATGCCACCCAAAAGTCTCAGTTTTATCACTCATTGTTATGGTTATGGGCCAACGATTCTTTGCCAAAACAACTTTGAGAGATCAACAGACTGTAATCAAAATAACGGTTTCATTTGAATCATTATTCAAAGTCAGTTAGTGTTTCTGACATTATTAAATTACAAGAAAACGAGTAATTTAGTCGGCTCGTTATGTGAACACACTAAAAAGACAAACCATGGTCGCTATTTCACGAAAATTTCAGTTTTTAACGTTTTCCATTATGTTGGCAGGCTGTTCTTCGATGCCGGCTGATGTTGGTGGCAATTGGATCGGTTTTACTGAGTCTGGCCAAGCCTCACATTATGCAGATAGATACCAAAATAAGAAAACGGCTAGCGGGGATCTCTATCGCCACAATCAAAAAACAGCAGCCCATAAAGATTTACCATTCGGTTCAAATGTAAAAGTCACCAATATTAATAATGGTAAAAGTGTTACCGTCAAAATCAATGATCGTGGTCCGTTTGTTAAAGGACGCATCATTGATCTTTCTAAGTCGGCTTTTAGCAGTATAGGCAATGTATCTACAGGTCTTCTTGACGTTAAAATCGAAGTGATCCGTTAGCGGGTACAAAGCTTGCTGTATACGTGAGTGTAAATATGTTTAGTCTGGCTTAGTAGCATAGGTTTTCAGGGTTTAGCAGGTGAATGTTATATTCTAAGGATGGTTAGTGGGACAGTCAGTACTGTTTTGCGTGTTATTTTTTAGTCCAGTAATTCATGCAGTAGACTTTCATCACGATATTGTCTCGAGTTTGCTTAATAGAACACCCCAGCAGATTTTGTATGACGGTTCTTATATCTCAATACCATTATCTCAATGGTGATGTAGCTAAAATATCTGTGTATGCACAAATATGATTATTCGAGTCTACCAAGGAATTGGTACTGATTTGCAACAACTAGTGCACCAAGATAGGCGTACACTTTTCTCTTTATCCTTCTCAAAGACTTTGGGGTCTGAATTCTACAGATAGAAATATACACCAGCGACGTGCTGCTCATTTGCAGACGTTCTTTAAAAGGCATGGTAAATCGTTAACCATTAGGGCTCATGATTCTGCTTATGCTGTTGGCGATATTGTTACTTGGATATTGCCAGAGAATTTACCTCATATTGATATGGTTATCGCTCAGGTTGACGCTACAACCGGTAATCCTATGATTGTTCATTATATTGGTTTTGCGCCTAAAATTGATTTTTGATTATGACATGGCTAGGCATTATCGATTTGAACCATCGAAATTTAACCACTAAGTAATGGCTTGGACTATTATTTAAAGTGACGGTCGTACGGCATTAGTGGCTGGTTGTGCAACGTTAATATTATCAAATAAACAACGTTATTTACTGTTGATTTGCTACCAAAGATAAACAGATATTATCTGGTGCTTCTAAGGATAAATGATTAACCCTAAAGAGAAATTATGCACATCATCGAGAAATCATTAGCAATCGCTTTACAAGCTTATTCGGGGAAACAAGATAAGGCAGGGAAAGCATATATTCTTCATCCACTTAGGGTCATGGCCAAAATGGATACTGAATACGAAATGGCTGTTGCCTTGCTTCACGATGTTATAGAAGATTCTGATTATACTGCTGAGTATCTCCTAGAAGAGGGTATCCCATTAGATGTAGTAAACGCATTGCAATTGTTATCTAAGAGCGGTGATGAAAGTTACCATCAATTTATCAATCGCGTTACCGCTAATCCATTGGCGGTCAAAGTTAAAATCGCTGATATTGAGGATAATATCAATATTTTACGTTTAAAGGTTATTGATGCATAAGATCTTGAGCGGATGGCTAAATACCATGCCGCCTGGAAGACGCTGCAAACTTTAACGCCCATAACGTCATAAAATTAAAAAGTTTTCGTTACACCTGCTATTGTTGAGTAATTAAGCTAACATTCACTATTGTCTAACCGTAGTATTTGCATGAAATAAATAGGACTGGCTTTAAAAACGAGAGAGTTAATATGGATTTTAATTTACTGCGTTTGTGTGTGTATTTACTTTTTCTAAGTCTATGTCACCTAGTTTATCTCCCTTATGCTTGTGCAGCGGATAAGTTCGTTATAAATCACTCCGACTCAGAAAGTGATCGACGCTATCAATATACTTATGAGCTGTTAGATTTAATTATTCAAGAGACCAATGCCGATTTTGGGGATGCTTCTATTGAAGTGACGAATCAGGTGATGAGTCGAAATCGGATATTTAAATCATTACAGGATGGCCAAACGATTAATGTTATGGCCGAAGCATCAAATGAAGAGTGGAATACAAAGCTCATTCCAATCCCTATCCCCATCCGCAAAGGCATTCAAGGGTTTAGAGTTTTTATTATTAAAAATGAAAATAAAAACTTGTTGGCCAATATTGATTCACTAGAGCAATTGATGAGGCTGCGAACCGGTTCAGGTAGTCAGTGGTCTACCAGGGTTGCTATGAAACAAGCAGGATTCGATGTGGTGGAGAGCGCGCAGTACGATAGTTTATTCAATATGCTTTCAAAAGGACGTTTTATCACATTTGGGCGTGGAGTGAATGAGGCTTATCAAGAGGTTGAGTTATTTCAAAAGCGTTATCCTGAATTAATCGTAGATGAACATATTGTGCTTAATATCCCTCTGGCGACTTATTATTATGTATCGCCTACAAAGCCTAGGTTAGCGAATAGAATCAAGGTTGGTTTACTGAGAATGATTGAAAATGGCAAGTTTGATAAACTTTTCTATCAATGGCATTGCGAGTACTTAATGCGAAGTCAGCTTAACAAACGCAAATTATTTAAAATTAGTAACCCGCTGGTAGTCGAATCACAAATGACTTCGATTATGGGTAAAGACTTTTTGTTTAATTCAAGTTTGGATGCATCATCTATCTGTCAAAAGTACCTTAAACCATAATAACCAATGACAAATGGTTCAGTGAGTATTCTCTAAGTCGTTAAGAATACTCATTTATGCCGATTTAACCACTATTTGGAAATATTACTGCCGTTATGCTAGAGATTAACTATTCTATTGGTGACCTAAAAACCTCGATGCTGGTTGTAGAAGATCATCATTTTTACCTTCTAACTGAGGTATGGGTAAAGGCTGAAGAGCTGAGCATCGGTGATAAAATAGTTGCCTGTAGTGATGCTGTCGCTGAGATAGACAAGATCAATAAAGTTGAAGATTCACATCATTGCCAAGATTTAAAAATAAGCCACAATCATAATTATTTTGTCACCACTACTCGTCCGGCTTTTCATGACACGCTTTGCGATAGGGCGCCAATCGATAAACTTGAACTTATGGCCTATGAGTTGGCCAATAGACCCTCTAACTATCCTGATGGTAGGCTAACCGGTTACCATGGTGGGCCTTGGGTTGCGGCTAAATATTTACATCGCGATCCCGACAAGGAAGTTATCGGTTGGGGCCGAGCCAATGACAGCATGTGCGCTGAAGATGCAGCTGTAAGTGATTTGAGGCAAAAATTGGGTGATGCGATTGTGCTACATCGAAGTAATGTAACTATTTCTCATGCCTATTTGAGAAAATATACTAAAAAAGGCCGCTTTGTGAATACAATGAGTCCTTGTATTCACTGTCGTGATAACTATGGTAGTGCACTAAATGACCTCACAGTTGGTGTGAGTAATTTAGCTAAAGACGGTCGTGATTATTTGCCCCTAGTCGAAGAGTCATCCTAAGTTACCTATGGATTGACCACCCGAAACTCCAAATCAACAATCCCAGTTCAGCTTGAGATTAAGCCTATCTGCATATTTTATATCGCTCGATTTTATTGCACTAATGAATAAATTTTGCGGCAGCAATTATCTGGAAAACCTGACAGATAATGATTGTCGCAAGCGATGATGTTGGATTTGGTAATAGGAAACTGTAGGCTTATTGTTGAATAAGAGCTTTAAGTTGATTTGCAACCGACGCTATTTTACGTCAAATTAGTTTCAGTGATTTAGGTTTATTATAGAACTGCTCAGGTGCCTTGTCTCACTACTAAGGAATTTACGTGAATATTTCAGAATCACACAAAAAAGAGCTTTTGGTTGCTAAATCGCTATTAGAAAACCCTGGGCTAGCGGTAAAAATAACTAGCTTTATAGGTACTCCTATTGAAAAAGGTTTAGCGTTACTACCTGAAAACTGGAATAAAAATATTGCCAAAGTCACAGAGAAATCGCTACTTAAAGCGTCTGATGCGGCGATATTTACAATGAAAGATATTCCCGGAGAACAGTCGTCTAATGTTTGGCATAAATTAGGCGTTGCGGTGAGTGGTGGTATGGGTGGTTTTTTTGGCTTAGCTGCAATTGCCGTTGAGCTTCCTATTTCGACAGCAATAATGTTGCGCTCTATCGCTGATATTGCTCGAAGTGAAGGCGAGTTGATTACTACGCTGGAAACCAAGATGGCTTGTTTAGAAGTCTTTGCATTAGGAGGCGCAAGTGATTTGGATGATAGTAGTGAATCAGGATACTTTGCCATACGCGCTACGCTAGCTAAATCTGTGTCTGAAGCCACTGAATTTATGCTTAAAAAAGGGCTTACCGATGAGGCCGCGCCTATTCTAGTTAAGTTAATTACTAAAATCGCTGAAAAGTTTGGCGTTCAAGTGACGCAAAAAGCTGCAGCTCAAGCTGTACCCGCTATCGGCGCAGCTGGTGGCGCTGTCATCAATACTTTGTTTATTGATCATTTTCAAGACATGGCCAGAGGGCATTTTATTGTACGAAAGTTAGAGCGAGTATACGGACATGAAAGTGTAAAAATCGCTTATAAATCGTTAGCTCAAAAGGGCAATAGATAACTTCACATGCGCAATTCATTTTGATAGCAAGCGTATTTCATACGCCAGTTTTATTACGCTGATACGTCAATTGGCTTTGTGTGCTAAATCAATTACTCGTTTGATATCAGTGATGCAAACCGTTCGGTTTGGACTGGCTTAATTCATCTCTTATATTCAATAGCGGTTCTGTAAATACAAGCTCGCAGGTACATTATCGACCAGTAATACCCTAGCCAGACCATTATACTGCTCGCTGTGTTTGTTGAATAGATGACATAAAGCATCTATTCTTTATGCACTTAGCTATAACATCAAGCTGGATTATTAGTCAGAGAAGGATAGCAATATGACACAACCTGTACCTGAACAGGCCGCTAATACTAAGTCGTCAACAACCGACGATCTACAGCCAAACAACAAGGCTGTTAAACGTGAAGAGCGGCAGAAGCAGTCAACAAAAGTAGAGATAGCGTTGACAGGTTCAGAGCGTGAAGCTGTGGATGAGCATGGCAGTCTTTCATCACTCACCGTCTATTCTATTATTCTGCGTGAAGGTCAGGAGGAACTGCAGCGGCCGCTACTCTCTTTGTGGTGGTCTGGTATCGCGGCTGGTATCGGTATTTCATCATCGGTGTTGGCTGAAGGTATCATCCGAAGTAATCTAGGCTCCGATCACCCTTATTTGTCGCTCATTGAAAGCCTTGGATACACTTTTGGTTTTGTACTCGTCATTTTAGCAAGACTGCAGCTGTTTACTGAAAACACCATCACAGTCGTACTGCCGCTGCTAGCCAGCACAACACAGCGTCGTCTGGTGTGCACTGCTCGCTTGTGGGCTGTGGTATTGGCCGCTAATTTCGTTGGCACTTTGTTTACCGCGGCTATTTTCGTTCACGGTAGCGTTTTAACAGAAGAGATCCTTAGCGCGGTTCTCCAGATATCACGCCATGTCGCCGAGTTAACGCCGGCAGAGACACTGATGCGCGGCATTCCGGCGGGCTTTTTTATAGCCGTACTGGTGTGGATGTTGCCCTCGGCAAAAGGGTCTGAAGTGCTGGTTATTATTATGTTTACATGGTTAATTGCAGCTGGAGGCTTTACTCATGTTATTGCTGGCTCCAATGAAATATTTAGCCTTGTTGTCAATGGGGAGATGAATATGTTCACTGCGCTATCACACCATATCGGTCCCATGTTACTGGGCAATATTATTGGCGGTACAGGGCTGTTCGCCATGTTAGCTTATGGCCAAGTTAGAGAAGAAATGTAAATTTCATATTGAAACAGGTAATGTTGTCTATTCTCAACATGGCTGACATGGCTGACATGGCTGACATGGTTGTTTTTATATGATTTATTGGAGCCATTTCATCAGGCGCTTGATTTATAATGAGTCAGCACCTGTCTTAAATGATGACGATGTTGGATGACCCATATCGTCTCACATAGCTTAGTCCTGTTATGCAGGTTACAGCAGCGTAATACTCTTTTAAGGATTTAATCATGTCTTTGCTGCTAACGGTTTTAGCAACCACATTGCTTGCTGGTTTGGCTATGCCATTAGGGGCCTTAATTGCCCGTTTTGAGAACGTCAGCAGTGAGTGGCTTGAGCAGGAGTTTAGGCACAGTGTCATGGCTTTTGGCGGTGGAGCACTATTGTCTGCCGTTGCTTTGGTTTTAGTACCAGAGGGTATAGCGCATCTTAAGCCATTATCTGCTTGTATCTGGTTTATGGTCGGTGGGCTGAGCTTTATGGCCCTTGATATTTACCTGCAAAAAATAGCGACGCCTGCTAGCCAGCTTGCTGCAATGCTGGCTGACTTTATTCCTGAGTCCATTGCTCTGGGAGCCGCATTTGCAACGGGCAGCAGTAATGCATTTTTACTTGCAGGGTTAATCGCGCTCCAAAATGTGCCAGAAGGATTTAGTGCTTATCGTGAGTTAAATGGCTCTTCTGCTTTTCGGCCCCATAAAATTATCCTTATGTTTTGTTTTATGGCATTGCTGGGCCCCATAGCAGCAATGTCTGGCTATTTATGGCTTTCAGAGTCGCCAAAAGTGATTGCCGCAGTCATGCTGTTTGCCTCTGGCGGTATTCTCTATTCAATATTTCAAGATTTAGCTCCTCAGGTAAAACTAGAACAACGTTGGGCACCGCCAATGGGAGCGGTATTAGGGTTTTGCCTTGGTATGCTGGGGTTAATGTTAACCGCATAATCAATACTATCGTTAGGTAACATTGGACAATCTCCAGACGACAAAGGGAGTCAACCAAAAGGATGATGCTCAGTTAACTTATCTACATTTAACCATCGTTGTGCCAGTCTTTATGTCGAGTAGATAATTAACTCTGTGAATTTTTGCTTAGCCGGTCGACGGCCTCACATATCATTAACCTCTGTTGTTATCTTTTCGGTATCTGAATGATATAACTTGTGTGACAGACGGTAATTATTGCTGCAGGGTTTTATCTGTCTCAGGTAGAATGCCGACCCAGCACTTCGTTTTTTATTTTTGGATATCCTCTAAATGCAAATCAATCGTGTACTTCTGACCGCTGTCGGTAGTGTTTTACTGGCTATGGTGACCATTCAATCCGGCGCTTCTTTAGCAAAGCAACTTTTCCCTTTGGTTGGGCCAGAAGGCACCACCGCTTTGCGTTTAGGCTTTGCTGCTACCGTACTTTGGTTGGTTTTTCGCCCATGGCGAGCATTACCACAAGGCCGAGATTGGCAGAGTATTATTATTTATGGCCTATGTTTAGGTGGGATGAATATCCTGTTTTACTTAGCTATTGATCGCATTCCTCTGGGGATAGCTGTTGCGCTGGAGTTCACCGGCCCTTTAGCGGTCGCTTTATTTGGCTCTAAGCGCAAAAGTGATCTGTTTTGGGTTGCCTGTGCTATTGCGGGGATTTTGCTGTTAATGCCTGATTTATCTAGCGCACAAGGGCTTGATCTCACTGGTGCATTAATGGCATTAGGCGCCGGAGCATGTTGGGCTGGTTACATTTTGTTTGGAACTCGCACAGGCAAGCAAGCATCAGGTGGCATCACCGTTGCCTTAGGCATGACTGTTGCAGCAGTCGTTCTGGTACCTATTGGCGTAGTTAGCCAAGGCATGGCATTACTGAGCTGGGAAGTGTTACCGCTTGGATTATTAGTCGGGGTGTTATCCAGTGCTTTGCCTTATTCTTTGGAAATGGTGGCCTTGAGAAATATGCCGACACAAGCTTTTAGTGTGTTGATGAGTTTAGAGCCTGCAATTGCCGCATTGGCGGGTTTTATTATTTTAAGTGAGCAATTGACCTTGCTCCAGTGGGCCGCAATCGGTTTAGTGATTATCGCCTCTATCGGCAGTAGTTTTACGCCTAAAAAAGCCATTGAGATGGGCGTGTAGCTTTGTTTATAGTTTTTGTTTGCTTAATACATTGATATTTATGCTTTGGCTTGTCGTTAAAGTTGCTACGAGCCACAATGGCTAGCTTATGCTGGCTGTATGTTTAGGGTTAACTTTGAAGCTGTAATTATAATTTTTCGCTCATTGATTCCAGCTATGGATTCTAGGTGTCGCCAGCCATATTTTTCACATCTTGTCGCTCATCGTTTTTATCGCCGATAGGTCACAGGCACAATGATCAAGATAGCAGCTTAATGTTTTCTGCTTACAACCGTAATGTTATCGATTAATAAATGGCGATGTTAGCCACGTATTATGTGGTTGTTAAATCTACTTGTGGCGCAGAAGAGGAGATAAAAGACTAGACTGTTTTTTTATTATTTAGGCTTTATACTTCCCGGCTGTTTTGTCTTTATAGAATGTAAAACATGAAAAGTTGGATATTTTTAAGTGTGGCCATTTTAACTGAAGTGGTAGCCACTTCAGCGCTAAAAGCCAGTGATGGATTTTCAAAATTAGCGCCTTCAATCGTAGTTGTTGTCGGCTACGTATTATCTTTTTATTTTTTATCTCTCGCACTAAAAAGTATTCCTGTCGGTGTTGCTTACGCTACTTGGGCTGGACTGGGTATCGTATTAATTACACTTATTGCTTGGGTGATGTATGGGCAAAAATTAGATTTAGGTGCACTGGTGGGGATGGCGTTCATTTTAGTCGGTGTCGTTGTGATGAACTTATTCTCAAATGTGACTCCGCATTAGCGCGTTAACTAATAAGTAGGCATGAGCTATTGAGTCCTAGTCTGTTAAGTAACGGTATTGATTAGCAATTTATGGTGCGCATTCGTCGTCCGTTTCGAGGCAATAAAAAGGGCTTAACAATGATAGTCATTGTTAAGCCCTTTTTTGTATCAGTGGTAACTCAAGCCCAAACGATCAATGAGTTTATCGTTTGGGTTATCAGTACTATTACCACGCCATGTCTAAAATCTTGCGACTGGTAGCTAAATCTACTTTGCCGCTTTCAGATAATGCCGTCATACCGTGTGCTTCTAAAGCATCTATCACTAGGCCAAGCTGATCTTGAGTGACACCATGATCGCGCAAGCGTGTCGGTAACCCTACTTGCTTGAAGAACGCCTCTGTTTTATCAATCGCTTGATCTACACGGCTGCCTTCATCACCTTCAGTAATATCCCAAACGCGTGCAGCGTATTGCACTAATTTAGCGTGCTTTTGCTCTTTTAATACGCGCCATAATGATGGCAACACAA
The DNA here is from genome assembly GCF_014163845.1 of Shewanella sp. SR43-4. Taxonomy (NCBI): domain Bacteria; kingdom Pseudomonadati; phylum Pseudomonadota; class Gammaproteobacteria; order Alteromonadales; family Shewanellaceae; genus Shewanella; species Shewanella sp. SR43-4. Next base: position 37,552 of record NZ_JACJEB010000017.1, read on the forward strand.
CGGCTAAGGTTTGCGCATGGTCAATATGGAATAATGCAGTTAACTCATGGCCAATCATGTGCGTCGACCAATCTAAAGGGACGCCAGTGCCGATCATGCCGTTTAAGGCCGATGTTGCACTCCACATTAAGTTAGCACGAGCATCATAATTGGTTGGTTCTTCAACCGTAATAGGACCAACTTCGATTAGGGTACGTAAAATACCTTCAGCCATGCGGTCTTGTACACGGGCATCAACAGGATAGGTCGCATATTGCTCAAGTACGTGTACAAATGCATCGACTACACCATTTGCCACTTGGATTTTTGGTAAGCTAAAAGTCAATTCTGGATCAAGCATGGCAAACGTTGGGTAAACGCATGGATGATTTACTGGGAATTTACCACCTTTATAGCTGACTACTGCAAAGGCGTTCATTTCAGAACCCGTCGCAGGAAGCGTTGCAATAACTCCCAGTGGAATAACCTTGTCGTTAGCCACGGGTACCGGTGTAAAGCCGTGATGTAATAAGCTTGCCGTGTCGCCATCAAACTGAGTCGCTAAAGCGATAAACTTAGTACCGTCCATCACTGAGCCACCACCAACAGCGAGTAAGAAGTCGATGTTTTCTTTACGAGCAACTTCAACCGCTTTAATGAGTGTGTCGTACTTAGGGTTCGCTTCAATGCCGCCGAACTCAAATACTACGCGGTCACCTAATGCAGCTTTAACTTTATCTAATGTGCCAAAACGCTGAACGCTGCCACCGCCATAAGTGATTAATACTCTTGCATTGGCTGGAACAAGCTGATCTAACTCTGCGATACGGTCTTTACCGAAAACAACATGTGTAGGGTTACGATAATCAAAATTAAGCATAATAGACGCCTTTTGGTTTTGCGCTGAAACAAAGAGTTGGCTTCTTGTGTATATAGGTTTTTTATACACAACAGCAACGATAAATCATCTGGCTATGATAGCCCTTTGAGTCAAAATAAACATACACAGAACTATCATGTTAATGCCTATTTCTATCTATATTGTATAAATTTGATGGTTTTTAGATAAATTAAATACCTTTTTCTGCTTTTTTGCTAGTATCAACACCATGATTTATTCTGAGGGGAATGGTATGAGTGAGATAGCAAGATTAATGGCGCCGCTTGCGCCTAAAGAAGGCGTTAATCATACTCATTTAGCGGGTGTTAATGTATTTCGTAGCTCGCAGTATGGCGCGCGTGGACCAATGTGCTACTCGCAAGGTGTACTCATTGTTGGCCAAGGTAAAAAGCGGGTTTACTTAGACAATCAAAGCTTCGATTACGATCGCCAGCGTTCATTAGTGATGACGGTACCATTGCCGGTAGAGTGTGAAACCTTCGCCAGTATTGAAGAACCGGTATTAGTGTTGATGGTTGATATCGACTTAGTACAGCTTAATTATATTATTCGGCTGATGGACGAGCATAATCAAATCCCCAAAGATTTAAATGAATCGCGTCAGAGTGGTTTTTTTGTTGCAGACAACACTGAAGACATGGATTGTAGCGTGATTAGACTATTGCAAGCATTGCAATCACCGCTTGAGGCTAAAGTGATGGGTGAGGCGTTAGTGCTTGAGCTGTTATATCGTTTGTTAGACTCACCTAACGCAGCGCCATTGTATGCATTATCCTTAAGCCACACACGTTTATCTAGGGTTGAAAAAGCCCTCAGTTATATTCATAAGCATTATGGTGAGTCGGTCGAAGTCGACACATTAGCCAGCCTAGTTAATATGAGCCCGTCTGCATTTCATCGTTGCTTTAAAGAAGTCACCGCATCTTCACCGATACAATACTTGAAGAAAATTCGCCTGAATAAGGCAAAAGCATTACTGCAACTGCAAAAACTCAAGGTCAAAGAGGTATCGACACAAGTGGGTTATGAAAGTACTGCCCAGTTTAGTCGTGAGTTTAAACGCTACTTTGATCAAAGCCCGGGCGAGTGCGCTAGGTTATAATATTTTATATCGATAAGGTGCTATAAACCCATCTTATGTTTTCTGTTAAGGTTTCCTTATGTCAGCTGCGCCAACGCAAATTACCTTTTTTGAATTTTTAACGCCGTTAGTCGCATCTGGACTAAAGACCATCACTATCCGCGATATAAGCGAGAGCCATTACCAACCTGGTAGCCAAGTTGAGGTGTTCACTCTCGAAACCCATATTAAAGTGTGTGACATTATGATTTTGGCGGTTGAGCCATTAGCCTTTGCTGATATTAATGAGTTTCATGCCACCCAAGAAAGCTTGCCATTAGCAGAGTTAAAGCTGCTTATTCAGAAGGTCTATCCTAATCAGCCAACATTATTTATGATTTCATTTAAATTGGTTGCAGCTTAATCGCTATTATTTCCCTAAATGCTGCACTAAGACTAAGACTAAGAGTAAGAGTATCCAGATTCTATTTTATTCCTAACCAATTATTCGATAGTGCGCGATCTAGCCTTTATTTTATCTGTTTGTTTTGGTTGCGGCATAAACTGTTTCATTGGCGATCCAACAGCAGTGTCTAAAACATGATCTGCTTAACAAATGGGTAAGGATAAGCGTGTTAGTTTATGTATTTGTTGGCGAGTTCGCATTTTAGCAATTTATAAAGTGTTATTTTGATTTCCTGCATCTACAGTGCGTCTTTTATTTAGCGCTTTTTATCAATGGTTTTTGCTCTCAGTGACTCATTCAGTTAGGATTTTTTATGTCTCCAATTATTCAATCAGCCAGTCATGAGCTGATTAAACCTTATCAGTCAAATATTACGGTACCCAATTGGATGATCAGTTCTATGGAGCGGGTGATGCAATATTATGTTGATAAGAATTTGCGTCTCGACACCATCTCAACAGACCGCATGCCTAAGCCCGTTGAAGGCAAAAAATACATGTTGTACGCACACATTCCGTTTTGCCATACCTTGTGTTCATTTTGTACTTTTCACCGATTTTTATTCCGTGAAGACAAAGCGCGCGAATATTTTGTGGCGCTGCGCAAAGAAATGCAAATGGCCAAAGATTTAGGCTATGAGTTTGAATCTATGTACATTGGTGGCGGAACGACTACCGTACTTGAAGATGAATTAGCCCGCACAATTGAACACGCAAAAAATCTGTTTCCTGGCATTAAAGAAGTCTCTTGTGAGTCGGATCCACAACATTTAGCCAGCCCTGAGTTTAAGCAGTTAAAAGGTTTGGTCGACAGAATGTCGATTGGGGTACAAAGCTTTGACGACGGCATTTTAAAAATGACTGATCGATTAGATAAGTTTGGTTCAGGCCAGCAAACCTTTGACCGCATTATGGCAGCTAAAGAGCTATTTCCGATCATTAACGTTGATTTGATTTTTGGCTTTCGTGGGCAAACAGAAGAGATTATTCGGTCTGACCTTGAAATGGCGTCTAAACTCGATCCGCGCCAAATTACCACTTATCCATTGATGATCACCCATCAAACGCGTAAAAGTGTCAAAGCAGATCTGGCAGCACCTCATGGTGAAATGGTTAATCAGTACCGCCAAATTTTAAATCGCTTAACTGGGCAATATACTCAATTGTCTGCATGGGCGTTTGGTAAAACTAATGATGAAGGTTTTGATGAGTATGTGATCGACTATGATGAATATCTTGGTGTCGGTTCAGGCTCATTTAGTTTTTTAAATGACACCTTATATGTAAATACTTTTTCGCTAAAAAAATATCAACAACGTATTGCTGAAGGTCGAATGGCTGTTGAGCAACAGAAAAAATATCAGCTAAAAGAAGTCATGCAGTATCGTTTTTTACTGGGGATGTTTTCTGGGCGTTTATCGCGTCAATATTTTCGCGATACTTTTAACGTTAATCTAGATACCGCCTTGTTTAAAGAAATGGCATCAATGAAAGCGATGGGGGCACTGAAAAATGATCCTATTAATCCTGACAAACTGATTGTGACCGACAATGGCAAAATGCTCGGATTATTGATGATGAAGGAGTTTTACTCGGGTATGGACAATGTGCGTGCCCAATTACGTCAACCACTTGCTGAAGCGGATATGTAATCCTGTGCTCAGCCACCAAAGGCCGTGTTAATCACGGCCTTTTTGTTATACTCAAGGTTCTTTTTCACTACACTTTTTTAGGTGAGTTGCATGGCTAATATTCTTTTGCTTGCCAATATTAATTGTGATCGCATTCTAATGCTTGATAAACCCTTACAAACCGGTGGTCGATTTCATTATCAAGACGGTGGGTTACGTTTAGGCGGTGGCGGCGCGAACACTGGCTTAGGTTTAGTATGGGCCCAGCACAATGTGTCATTGGTGAGTGAGGTTGGCAGTGATGATATTGGCGATTGGATTTTAGCTAAGGCCAGCACTTTAGGGCTTGATTGTCGCTTAGTGCATCGTTTTAATGGCAATACGTGTGAGATGCTATTGGTGATGACCCCAGATGGTGAGCGCACCATTATTCGCCCTCAGCGACCTATTTTTGAACTGCCAGTGCCGCCTAAATGGCATCATTGGGATGCCTTTTATATTAACTCTTCGGCAAAAGGTGCTGGTGTTTGGGCGGCAAATGCTATTGCATCCAATCCTAACTGCAAAGTGATATCTCAACTGGCGAAAGATGAACGTAACCGTCCTTGTCATGTACTCATCGCGTCGATTACCGACATGCAAGGACGCTGTAATCAAGACCCATGGCTATTTGCTTACGCGATTGCGGGTGATGCATTGGAGTACTTTATTGTCACCGATGGTGACCAGGGAGCTATGGTGTACAGTGCCGACGGTGAACAACATGTGCCCGCGGTTACTGCTGACGTTATTGACACCACTGGGGCCGGCGATGCTTATGCTGCTGGGGTTATTCATGGTTTATGTCAGCAGATGTCAATTACCGATGCAATGCATGAAGGCGCTTTGTGGGCCTCATTTGCCGTTGCCACCCAAAGCTCAATTCCTGGCGAGGCCTTAAAACAGTACTTAAGTTAACGGCTATGAGTAATGATTAACTTTGAGGATGAATACATGTCTATACACATGACTAAAATAGTCTTCGATTGTCATTTAAGTGTCATTGTTAGCGCTTATGATAAGCCCGTCTAAACAACTTTTATAGTGTCGGATGGTTAAGATCATTTTCCACTATGTTTTTAAGTATTATCTCCCATTATATTTATGGCCTTACTCTTCCCCGGTAAGGCTTTTTTTTGTCTGAAAATTGGATATATTGGCACTCTGTAATCATGTTTAAGCAAGGACCCGCTGGATGAGTAAGCTATGGGTGAAAGGTATTTCTGGGTTATATTTAGGTGATCAAGTGCAAATGCATAATGGTGTTGCCAGTTGCATTAACCAAAAACATATCGCTAAGCAGTTGACCGTGCAATTTGATCGAGTTATCGGTAATAGCGAGGCTGATCCTAAGCATCATGGCGGGCTAGATAGAGTGCTGCATCATTTCCCGCGAGAGCATTATGGTCAGTACCGCCGCTGGGATTTAATGTCGACCTTTTTTGATGCACCTTCAATGGGTGAGAATATCAGTACTGTCGGCCTTAATGAGGCGCAAGTTTATATTGGTGATATAGTCCAAATTGGCGATGTGACATTACAAGTTACCCAGCCGCGATCACCTTGTTTTAAACTCAACTTGCAATTTGGTCACCCTAAATTTGCTTTAGCAATGCAAGAAAGTCGCATGTGTGGCTGGTTTTACCGAGTGCTATCGGAAGGCGATATTAATCCGAATGACAGTATTGTTTTGTTAGAAAGAAAAACGGATATCAGTGTAGCTAAAGCGATGCAGATATATTTTTTAGCAGAATTTGATGCTGCGCAATATCAGATACTGCTTGAATGTGAAGGTTTAGCGCAAACTTGGGTTAACTCATTACAGCGCCGACTTGATCAACAAAGTATAGAAGATTGGGCGATGCGCTTGTATGGCAATGCCAGTTAGTTAACCATAATATTATAAGAAATCTTGATAAGGAATATCACATGACCGAACTAACAGACACATTATCCAAAGACGCTAAAAATATGGGATTATTAGTACATGCCGCCAGTTTTGTCGGTTATATTTTCCCTCTGGGCAGTGTTCTTGGGCCGTTAATTATCTGGTTAATGAAGCGAGACGAGTTTGAGTTTGTAAACCAATGCGGAAAGAATTGCATTAATTTCAAACTAAGTTTAATGATTTATGCCTTAGTGTCTGGGATATTGATTTTTATTGGTGTGGGCGTATTACTACTGGCAGCGTTAGCATTACTCGACATTGTTTGTACCATTATCGCAATGGTGAAAGCCAGCGATGGCAAAGCTTATCAGTATCCACTGACTATTCGGTTTCTGAAATAACTAGCATGATAAATATATCGTGATCGGCAACAACCATGAGCATAAAAAACGCCACTCAAATGAGTGGCGTTTTGTTAAAACGATTTATCGCATTTACACTTTAAAACGAGCAACTAGGGTATCTAGTCGAGTGGCTAATTGGTTCAATGATTCACTTGCATGTGCAGCGGCATGAGCTGTTTCTGCGGTACGTTGAGTAATATCGTTGATTTCAGTCACATTACGATTAATGTCTTCAACCACAGTTGATTGCTCTTCCGTCGCGGCTGCAACTTGTATGTTCATATCGCTAATCAGTGCAATTCGTTCACTAATACCGCTTAATGACTGGCTCGCTTCATCAACAGCTGTAACACCCTCATGCGATCGGCTGCGCGATTGTTCCATAGCACTGACTGCTCGCGTCGTTTCTGATTGAAGTTTATCAATCATAGTTTGTACTTCGTTAGTCGAAGCTGCCGTACGAGAAGCTAAGTTACGGACTTCGTCTGCAACAACAGCAAAGCCTCGTCCAGCTTCACCGGCTCGAGCCGCTTCAATTGCCGCGTTCAGTGCCAATAAGTTAGTTTGCTCTGAAATTGCACGAATAACATCTAAAATACTGCCAATCGATTTAGTGTGCGTCGCTAATGATTCAATCACGTCACCGACTTGTTTGACGTCTTTAGATAGTTGATTAATGGTTTCACGTGCCCGTGTTACGACTTTCTGACCTTCAATTGATTCCGCATCTGCATCGCGGGCCGTGACTGCGGCTTGAGCAGCGTTAGTTGCAATTTCATTAACCGTAGCGCCCATTTCGTTAATTGCGGTGACCACCATAATCGTACGGTCTTTTTGTAATTGGCTGTCATCTAACGTCTGGTGTGACTGATTTGATACATCAATAGCAGATAAACCTAGTTGTTGGCTTGTGCTGGCCACTTCCAGGACCGTATCTTGGATCTTACTGATAAAGCTATTAAAACCACGAGCAAGCTGAGCAATTTCATCATCACCATTAACGGGTAGTCTTTGACGTAAATCGCCTTCGCCTTCACCAATGTTGCGAAATAGCTCGGCAATATGAGCAATAGGGCGGCTGACGGAACCTGCAACCGCAATCGAGATGGCTATAAATACCACTGCAATAAGAATGGTCCATATTAAGATCTGATAAGCGGACTCTTGTAGTAAGGCAAAGACTTCAGCTTCAGGCACTTGAGCCACTAAATACCAATCCATCGATTCAATATAGCTACTGGCAATCAACATGTGTTGGCCATCAACTTCTGCTTTAACTAAGTTAAAGTCACTTTTATTTAGCAGTTGGTTAGTATTGGCATTAGGGTATAAAGTGCTGAGCTTAGCCTTACCTACTTTATTGGTATCTCGATATAGTTTTACGTCACCTTTAGCATCCACTAAAAAGACAAATCCAGTGTCTTCAATTTTGAATGAATCTAATAAGTTAACCATATCATCTAGTGATTTAGCTAAGCCAACAAGCCCACGACCATTTGGCTGCTGATAGTTAATAAACAGTTTGACTTCACCATTGGCTTCGGTAAAAACATTGAGCATGCGCTCTTGTTTACTGTCGCGGTAATCAAAAAACCAACCGTCTTGCTCAGGGGTTAATACCCGTAAAAAGCCGTCTTGTGTATAGTAAGCTGCGGTTTCGCGATCGGCGTAAGACGCTTGAGCTAAGCCGTACTGATTTTTTAGGTCATTTAATTGTGCGATGACGAGGCTTTCTTGGTCCGCTGGGCGACCATTTTGGAGCCAGCCAAGCAACATTCTGCTATTGGCTAGTTGCTCCGCGGCATTCATTAAACTGCTAATTTGCAGGTCTACGTCATTGCGGATTTGCATGACTATGCTTGGCATTTCTGAATTAAGCATACGCTGCTCGACGATTTGCTTCGCACTGCGTTGACTCAGTAATCCGACTAATATTGTTGATAGCAGTACAGCAACTGTCACTGTCAGCAATATTTTTTGTTTAATGGTAAGGGTATTAAATGTGCTCATCTACAACAGCCTCTTGGGGTATATCTATGATATATCGGACACAATGCCAATAAATTGATAGTTATTTTGCTCTTAAGTTAATTAAGTAAACAAAATAGTCTTTTTGCGTAGGTTGTTCTGATTTTATGTGAGTAATAATAGTCTATAAAACAAAAAAAACGCACCTATATTTAAGTGCGTTTTTCGGCGGAGCTAATATTTTAACTATTGGTTAGCTTACATATTTGGGTAGTTTGGCCCACCGCCGCCTTCTGGAGTGACCCAGGTAATATTTTGGCTCGGATCTTTGATGTCACATGTTTTGCAATGAATACAATTCTGAGCATTTATCACAAATTTTTTGTCGCCGGCTTCTTCAATCACTTCATATACGCCTGCAGGGCAGTATCGTTGCGCGGGTTCATCAAATTTAACTAAGTTGACCGAAATCGGAATACTTTGGTCTTTAAGGTGTAAATGGCACAGTTGATCTTCTTCGTGATAAGTATTCGACAGATATACTGAAGACAGCTTATCGAAACTTAATTTACCGTCAGGTTTAGGATAATCAATCTTATTGTAATCACTGGCTAGGCCTAAAGTTGCGTAATCAGGGGTGGTATCCCTAAAGGTCAGCGGAAATTTACCACCAAACCAATTTTGGTCGATGTAATTAAAAGCGCCACCGACTATGGTGCCAAACTTATGTAATGCAGGACCAAAATTACGTGATTGATACAGTTCATCGTGCAGCCAGCTTTCTTCAAAACGTTGTTGGAAGCAATCGAGATCTTTACCACCTTCGATACCAGCCATTAAGCCTTCGCCTAACACTTTGGCTGCGATGATCCCACTCTTGATCGCGGTATGGGTGCCCTTAATTTTAGCAAAGTTAAGTGTGCCTGCATTACAGCCAATAATTAACCCACCAGGGAAGCTCATTTTAGGCAGTGAATTTAAACCACCTTTAGCAATGGCACGTGCACCATAAGTTAAGCGCTCACCGCCAGTTAATGTTTTGGCAATCACTGGGTGAGTTTTATAACGTTGAAATTCATCAAATGGGCTGAGGTGAGGGTTTCGGTAATTTAAATCAATAATTAACCCCACTGCAACTTGGTTATCTTCCATATGATATAGGAATCCCCCTCCAGATGAACCATTCACTAGAGGCCAACCGCCGGTGTGAACGACTTTACCTTGTTGGTGTTGTTCAGCAGGGATTTTCCAAATTTCTTTAAACCCTAAGCCATAATGCTGCGGTGTTTTGCCATTGTCTAAATGGTATTTTTGGATCAGCTGTTTACCTAAATGCCCCCGACAACCTTCTGAAAAAACGGTGTATTTAGCATGTAATTCCATGCCTGGCATGTAGCTGTCTTTGTGTTGACCATTTTCGCCAACGCCCATGTCACCAATTAAAATACCTTTGACACTATTGTCTTCATTAAACAGTAATTCACTGGCGGCAAACCCGGGGAAAATCTCTACGCCAAGTGCTTCAGCTCTATTAGCTAACCAACGGGCTAAGTTACCGACACTAATAATGTAATTACCATCGTTGTGCATGGTTTTAGGCACAAAGCTGTTTGGTATTAAGCGCGATTTATTCTCTGAGTTAAGCAGATAAATTTCGTCATGAGTGACTTTAGTCGTTAGCGGGATATCAGATTCACGCCAATCATTAAATAATTCGTCCAATACATCCGCTTCAAATACCGCTCCCGATAAAATATGTGCGCCAACCTCAGAGCCTTTTTCTACCACGCAAACGGTGATTTCCTTGTCGGCATCTTTAGATATTTGCATTAAACGACAAGCTGTTGCTAAACCTGCAGGGCCAGCACCGACTATTACTACGTCGAACTCCATTGACTCGCGTTCCATGTTGTCACCTTTCAAAGTTTCCCGTTCATCGCGGGTTTATTGTTTTTCTACAACGATAACTAAACGATCGTTTATCTTTTTAGTTACCTTACCGCAAAATTCACTTTTGTCACAGTAGCAAACATAATCTTGTCAGGGTGAGACGAGTCACAAATAGTTAACGATATAATCTTTTTCATTAAGATATTTACTAAAGGGGTATTTGTTAAAAGGCAATTAGGCCTATAATTGGATCTGACGGTTCTCCGAGCTTTGTGTCCTAAGTCAATGATATGGGCAGTTAGCCGTGGTAATTTTGCCACCGGGGTGAGTAAAGAAATGCATTCACCTCCCACACTTGGAAAGGTTAACATGTCCCAATTACAAGATAGTTTTGGTCGAAGGTTTCACTATTTACGAATGTCAGTCACTGACGTTTGTAACTTCAAATGTTCCTATTGTTTGCCAGATGGGTATAAACCCGATGGCAAACCGAGCTTTTTAACCCTCAATGAGATTGAAAATCTTGTTGCAGGCTTTGGCGCCGTTGGCACTCAAAAAGTTCGTATCACTGGTGGTGAGCCCACTCTGCGCAAAGATTTCACTGATATTGTGCGGATTGTTGCGGCGAATCCCAATATTAATACCGTAGCAATGACCACCAATGGTTATCGTTTACAGCAGAATGCTAAAGAATGGTATGAAGCTGGTTTACGGCGTATTAATGTTTCCGTTGATAGCTTAGATCCTAAAATGTTTTATCAAATTACCGGCGAAAATAAGTTTGATCTTGTTATGCGCGGTATTGATGCTGCATTGGAAGCGGGTTTTGAGCGGGTTAAAGTCAACGCCGTATTACTTAAAGGCTTAAACGATAAAGATTTACCACGGTTTTTACAGTGGATTAAACATATACCTATTGATTTACGCTTTATTGAGTTAATGGAAACGGGCTTGGGTCGCGACTACTTTAATGCGCATCATTTAGCTGGCGTTGATATCAAAAAACAACTTGAGCAGCAAGGCTGGTTATACGATTTACCGAGCGTTGATGATGGTCCTGCACAGAACTTTAGTCATGCCGACTACCAAGGTCGTATCGGGCTAATTATGCCCTATGCTAAAAACTTCTGTGCCAGCTGCAATCGCTTGCGCGTATCAGCCAAAGGTAAATTACATTTATGCTTATTTACTGAAAATGGCCTAGATTTGCGCGATTTATTGCAAGACACTTCACAGCAAGATGAGTTAATCACTCGGTTACACGGTCAATTAGCGCAGAAAAAAGAAACCCATTATCTACATCAAGGTATTACCGGTGTGACTCAGCATCTTGCCTCTATTGGTGGTTAAGCGGTTATTGAGCTAAACCGACTGATGCGGACATTTTTGTGACGCTCAGTCGATAGACATTGAATTTTTATTAAGGCAGTAGCAGCATGAGCAATCGTTTTACCCATATTAACGCCGATGGCAATGCCCACATGGTTGATGTCACTGAAAAAGCCGTCACTGAGCGCGAAGCCCGCGCAGAAGCCTTTATTGATATGGCTCCCACTACCTTAGCGATGATTATGAATGGCAGCCATCACAAAGGTGATGTGTTTGCTACCGCACGTATTGCCGGTATTCAAGCGGCTAAAAAAACTGCTGATTTAATACCTTTATGTCATCCGTTAATGCTGACTAAAGTGGAAGTTGAGCTTGAAGCTCAGCCTGAGCACAATCGTGTGCGCATTACCAGTTTATGTAAGTTATCGGGTAAAACCGGTGTTGAAATGGAAGCGCTAACGGCTGCTTCTGTCGCCGCCTTAACCATTTACGATATGTGTAAGGCTGTACAAAAAGACATGATTATTTCTCAAGTTCGTTTGCTTGAAAAACGCGGCGGTAAATCTGGCCATTTTCAAGCTTAAGCTGCCTTATATGAGCTAACGTTCATCCAATATGTTTTATGAATAAATGCATTGAGAGACCACTATGATCCAAGTGTTATTTTTTGCGCAAATTCGCGAGTTACTCGATACCGCTAAAGTCGAACACAGTGCCGACAATATAGACACCGCCGAAGCATTACGCGCTGCGCTTGCTGCCACTGATGATAAGTGGGCTAAAGTGTTGGCATCAGACAAATTGCTGGTGGCGATTAATCAAACCATGAGCCAATGGGATTCGCCTGTAAATGACGGTGATGAAGTGGCCTTTTTCCCTCCGGTCACAGGAGGGTAATATGGAACAGAGCAATCAAATTATTGTCCGTGTGCATGCTGAAGATTTTAGCGTTGCCGATGAGTATGCGCTCTTGGCTTGCGATAATCAGGATGGTGCAGTAGTCAATTTTGTTGGCAAAGTTCGTGACTTTAATGATGGCTGCGCCGTAACCGATCTAACCCTAGAGCATTATCCTGGAATGACAGAGTCGGTTTTATTACAGATTAGCCAGCAGGCTTGTGAGCGGTGGCCGTTAAACAAAGTGACCATTATTCATCGAGTGGGTACGCTAACGCTTGGTGAGCAAATAGTCTTTATCGGTGTCACCAGTGCCCATCGTAAAGCCGCTTTTGCAGCATGTGAGTTTTTAATCGACTTCTTAAAAACCAAAGCCCCTTTTTGGAAACTGGAAGCGGGCGATACAGGCAGTAAGTGGGTTGAAGCGCGTGATAGCGATCAACAAGCAGCTCAAATGTGGAAAAAGTAATATTGTTCCGTATTACTCTTATACAGCAAGGATAATCTCTCAATGCCTTTCATTAATAGCATTACTCCAATTTTTTATCGGCTGGCACAGTATATTAACGCAAGTGGTATGGCGGCGTTACTGGCGACGGTTGGTGTGATTGGGTTCAGTTCTGCAAGCTTGGCCAGCGATGCTCCGGCCATTGCTGCAGCGGCTAATATTAAGTTTGCAGTAGATGAAATCGCGATGCGTTTTCAACAGCAAACAGGCTTGGAACTGCGGATTAGTTATGGTTCATCGGGTAATTTTATCACCCAAATTCAGCATGGTGCTCCATTTGAGATGATGCTCAGTGCTGATGAAGGTTATATTGATAAGTTACATCAAGCGGGCTTTACTCAAGACGAGGGCATTGTTTATGCCATCGGACGTTTAGCTCTTGCTGCTCCTAAGGCTTCGCCATTGATTTTAGACCCTGAGCTAGTGGGCTTAAGGCAGTTAATCGATGATGGAAAGCTATCTCGTTTCGCCATTGCCAATCCAGATCATGCACCTTATGGAGTGAGTGCCCGTGAAGTTCTCAAAGCAAAAGGTTTATGGGATGCACTCCAGCCGATGCTGATCTTAGGTGAGAATGCCGGACAAGCGACCCAATTTACCATTAGTGGTTCCACTCAAGGCGGTATAGTGCCGTTATCCTTGGTGTTAACACCTGAGTTTGCTAAGCGCGGTAACTACGTGATTATTCCAGACGTGTTATTTCAACCTCTTAATCAACGGATGGCATTGATGCCACAGGCATCTGAAACGGCCGAGCTATTCTATCAATACATGCAATCTAATGAGGCGCGGCAAGTGTTAACGCAATTTGGATTTAACTTACCTAAGCCTGTCGTTAAGCAGGGTGACTAATGGATTGGCAAGCGCTGTGGCTGTCGGTAAGATTAAGTTGTTTTACCGTTGTAGTGTTAATTCCGCTGGCCATAGTGGTTGGGCGATGGTTAGCGTACCGTCAGTTTAAGGGCAAGTCATTGCTTGAGGCTCTGATCATGGCACCATTAGTATTGCCCCCGACTGTTATTGGCTATTACTTATTGGTCGGTTTAGGCAATCAGAGCATGATTGGCCAGTGGGTTGAACAATTAACAGGTCAACAACTGGTGTTTCATTTCTCAGGGTTAGTCATAGCCTCTATTATTGTTAATATTCCCTTTGCTGTTCAGCCTATTCAACGTGCGTTTGAAACTATTCCTATTGATATTCGCGACGCTGCGGCTTGTTGCGGTATGAGCCGATTACGGATTTTTTTTCGAGTTGAGTTACCCATGATTTGGCCTGGTGTATTAACCGCCCTGGTACTGTGTTTCTCCCATGTGCTGGGTGAATTTGGTGTGGTGTTAATGCTGGGCGGTAACATTGCGGGTGAAACTAAAACTATCTCAATAGCCATTTATGATAGTGTGCAGGCATTCGATTTTGATTCGGCAGGGATGATGTCTTTAGTCTTATTGTTGTTTGCGGTAAGCGCATTAGCACTCACTACCAGTATGTCGAGGCGTTTAGGAGGGCATTATAATGCCTCGCCACGCTGATCTTACTTGTGATATTTCACAAACACTACCTATTCCATTGAAAGCGCATTTTAGTTGCCAAGCGGGTGAGGTCTTAGCGGTTGTTGGCCCATCGGGTGGTGGTAAAACAACACTACTGAGAATGATTGCTGGTTTGACATTACCGCAACAGGGGCAGATTCATTGTGGTGAACAGTTGTGGTTTGATGCACAACAGTCGATTTCACTCACACCACAGCAACGACATATTGGTTATATGCCGCAGCATTTTGGTTTGTTTCCGCATTTATCGGCGTTGGATAATGTCATTTCTGGGCTTGATCATGTGCCCAAAGCCTTAAGAAAGCAACGTGCACTAGATTGGTTGGAACGTGTCAATTTGCATGGATTACCTGATCGTTTACCCGCACAATTATCGGGTGGACAGCGCCAACGAGTTGCGCTTGCGCGAGCGCTGGCACGTGAGCCGGCTATTTTGTTATTAGATGAGCCCTTTTCTGCAGTAGATAAAGAAACTCGTGAGCGCTTATACATAGAGTTAGCGCGTTTGAAGCAACAACTATCCATACCGGTAATCATGGTAACCCATGATATTCATGAGGCCTTGTTACTGGCCGATAAAATGATATTAATTAGTCAGGGTAGGATGCTGCAACAAGGCAAACCCTTTGAGGTGTTATCTCATCCTAATGATGAGGCGGTTGCGAGACAGATGGGCTTGAGAAATATTTTTGATGGCCAAGTTGTGTCACAAGATATTGAACGCAACATCACTCAGTTTACACTGGGTGATGAGCTCATCGTCTGTGATAGCGTCCCCACATTAGAGATTGGTCAAGCTATTCGTTGGGTTATTCCCAATCAAGGGATTCGCTTTAATGCCATTAGCAGTGGTCGTCTGTGCAAGAGCATAAATAAGTTAGAGGTATTCATTGAATCTGTATTGATAATGGGCGAATCCTCTCGGGTGATCGCATCAGTTGTTGGCATAGGGTCAATCATTAATGCTGATGTACCAACTCATTTAGTGCAAAAGTTATCAATCGCGGCAGGAGTGCAAACGACCATAGCGCTCAAGTCAGACCAAATTCATATTTTAAATATCAGAGACAGTTGATCTTTTAAGATGAATGCAGCCAGAAGGGGACGGCTAAACGATTTTTCCCTTTAGTTATAAGGTATTTTCTCAGAATGGCTAAGTGCCACAACTTATGTCGTATTAGAAACTGTTTATCTCGAACCCAATTTAGCCATCAATGTTCAACAGCCCTTTGTCTTAACTTGGATCGGTAATTTATTTTAAATAACTTTTTAGCTCAGTTTGCTGCGCCGATTAGCTTGTGAGACGCATCAGTGCCGAATAAGATAACACAGCCTAATATTGGCGCGAGTTTGATCACTCTATTCGATCTTTTATACTGATTTTATGTCATAAAATGGCGCTTCAGCATCATTTAAAATGGTATTTATGATCAATTATTAATCTTAGATTTCTTGGGACTTTGGCTGCTCTTAGGTAAAGTGGGCAGGTAATAAAATTTTCAATTATATAGAGGCTCGTGATGGTTCGGTTGCTGCTAGCAATATGCTTTCTTCCTTGTGTCGTGATGGCCACCCCATCTATGCATTCCTTATTGATAAATGGTAACTTTTTAAAGCCCATTTCTGTCATGGAGCAATTAGAGCAACAAGATCAAGGTACAATTTGTGACTTTGATGTTGACGTCGAGGAAGGCTTGCTGGTATATAAAATTTCTATGGTTAACGTAGAAACCCACCGAATCAATAAATACGAATATCGTGCCTTAGACGGTATATTATTAACTGAAAAATCGTCTGCCTACGCAAGTGATGATACTGGTCAAGTTAATGCTGCTAAAATGCTCGAAGCTAAACATATGAAGTTTTCAGAATTAGTGACTCTTGCGATAGAAAATCAGCAAGGATATTTAACAAAGGCAGAATTGGACCACGATTTATCAATTAGTTATCTCGAATTAAAATTACTCAATCAAGATAGTAGAAGTACCATTGCTTTCGATATTGAAACTCTACGTCCTCTACCTCTGCTCAAATGGGATTAAAGACTCTATGACTATGCGTATTTTACTGGTTGAAGATGATGCTACTACATTAAAGTATGTAGCTGATGGATTTACTGCTCAGAAATATCAAGTCGACAGTGCGACGGATGGCCAGGAAGGCCTGACGTTAGCCAAACATAATCAATATGATTTATTGATCCTCGACCGTATGTTGCCTAAGTTAGATGGCTTAACGTTATTATCAGCTCTGCGTACCAGTGGCAACAAGACACCGGTACTTATTCTATCGGCCTTGAGCCATGTTGATGAACGCGTAAAAGGTTTACGTGCCGGTGGTGATGACTACATGACTAAGCCATTTGCGTTTGCAGAGCTATTAGTGCGTGCGGAAAAGCTTGCTCAACGTAATGTAGTTGAACCTGCTGCTACTGATATTGAAGTGGGTAGTCTAAAAATGGAGTTGTTAACCCGTAAAGTTACCCTTGATGACAGCGAATTAATGCTTCAACCCAAAGAATTCCAATTACTTAAATATCTAATGGAGCATCCTAATCAAGTCATTAGCCGCACATTACTATTTGAAGCAGTATGGGACTACCATTTTGATCCTCGTACTAACGTGATTGATGTGCACATTGCCAAGTTACGTCGCAAGTTTGAAGAGCTTGGGCATGGTGAGCTAATTGAAACCGTAAGAGGGGCTGGATATCGCCTTTGCAAAAGGCATTAAGCCTTACCAAAGTAGTGCGTGGCGGATCACGCTGATCTTCTCTACATTAGTAACAATATTGATTGTTATGCTGGTGCTTAGTCTCTATCGACAGCTAGTGATTGAGCAACAAAATCAGGTAGATAAACATCTTGCTGCAGAAATGCAACGTTATCAACAGTTGGCTTTAACAGTCAATCGCCGTAGTTTTGCTGCTCAAATTCGTGCTGCCGATCCCAAAACAGCCTTGATTGCCTGGCGCAACAGCGTTGATATGGTCGGCGCACTGACTTTTTTACCTGAAAACATGCCGCAACTGCCTGAAACCAGAGATTTCCCTATTTTTACCGGCGGTCCAGATAAGCTGCATATTCTCACCGGTGGCCTAGTTATTACCCGTTATGGTCCAGTCCTTATTGCGACGCGAACTGATCAGTTAGCGGCACTAATTGAGAAATTCATTAATGCTGCTTTCTGGGCGGTGGCATTTACCTTAGGACTGACACTGGCATTAGGGTATATTTTCTCAAAAGCCATTCTTAGACGACTGGTCGAATACAACCGCTTAAGTGAACAAATTGAAGCTGGACACTATGAGACGCGCTTGCCGGTAAGTGAAAGCCAAGATGAGTTTGATATGCTTGCGCGGCAATTTAATTTGGTGCTCGACACATTAGAGCAAAACTTGCGTGCGGTTCGGGGTGTAACCGATAACATTGCCCATGATTTACGAACCCCGTTGTCACACTTACGTATCGGGATTGAGCTATTATCGCAAAAACCTACCGCTGAACTTGCTGATGCCACCGCTGAGTTACTCGAAGAGTTAGACCACTGCTTGGGAACATTTGATGCCATGTTATCGTTAACTCGCATTGAAGAAGGCCAGCAAATGCTTGATTTACAGCCTGTGAGTTTGCAGCAAATCTGTCAAGATTTATTCGAAATGGCGGAAGTGATTGCCGAGAGTCGCGACCAAGTGCTGAAAATCAGCTTAGAAGATGATATTCAGGTTAATGGCGACAAGTATTTGCTGTTCCAAGCCTTGTTTAATCTGGTTGATAACGCGATCAAGTATTCCCCAGACGGTGCAACAATTAGCATTATCCAACAGGGGAAGCATATTCAAATTAGCGACAATGGCCCGGGTATTATTGACGAAGATAAAGAGCGAGTATTTGATCGCTTAGTCCGTTTAGACCCTAGTCGTCATTACAAAGGCACTGGGTTAGGTTTGTCGATGGTGAAGGCCATTCTATCGCGCCATAAAGCGACCATTTCACTACACGATAATAATCCGGGTTTGCTGGTGAGTATTCACTTTAAATAATAGTGCACTCGGCATTTAATCCTGGTTGGATAATTTATGTATCAACTGCTCAGTGATCAAACAGATTTTATTATTATCAGTAAGTCTGCCAATGTCCATTTTCACAGCCAAGATGGCACTGCTGGAGTGATTGCTCAGGCTGAGGCTGATTTAGGTTATAAGCTTTATCCGGTTCATCGCCTCGATACGCCTACATCTGGTTTATTGATTGTGGCTAAATCGCCACAAGCGGCCAATGTATTCACTCAGATGTTTACTCAGCATCAAGTACAAAAATATTATTTAGCCATTGCCTGTGGTAAGCCTAAAAAGAAGCAAGGTTGGATTGTTGGCGATATGGCTAAGTCGCGTCGCAGCATGTATAAATTACTGCGAACCACTGATAACCCCGCAGTTACACAGTTTTTTAGTCAGAGCATTGCCCAAGGAATACGGCTGTACTTGCTCAAACCGCTCAGTGGTAAAACTCATCAATTACGAGTGGCTTTAGCCAGTATTGGCGTGCCTATTTTAGGCGATCAACTTTATGGTAATGAGCTCAGTGATAGGTGCTATTTGCATGCGTACAGTTTGCATTTTAGTTATCTAGATAAGACTTATGTTTTCCAACATGTGCCATCATTCGGAGAACACTTTCTATTGCCTCAATGCCAACAACTTATTAGTAATCAGTGGCAATCGCCGAGTGATTTGTCTTGGCCAAGTAAGTGATAGTTTTTTCTATTAACAAGAATATCGGTGCATTTTTATTACCCAAGTTGAGGTTTACCTAACCTACTGTTGCAATACAATTGCGGCCGGCATTTTTTGCATCATACATGGCTTTGTCGGCTTGGGCTAAAATGTGCTTAATGGGGTTTTTTGGGGTGACAATAGCGCAACCAATGCTTGCCGTTATACTAAGCCTCTCTTCACCAGTATCAATTACCAGTTCTGCAAGTTCTTGCTGACATCGTAAAGCCATTTCATGCGCCTGCGCTAGTGTGAACTAAATCTGCAAAAGGGCTCGTACTGACTATTGTCGGGTTGTGGAGATTATCTCATTGGCTTGCTCTATTGAGTCAAGCGAACAAATCGTATTACGCCCCCTACTTTTTGCGAGATACATAGCATCATCAGCTAGCTGTAATAGTTGTTCAATACTGAGGTGAGTTTTACAGGTGGCATAACCAATACTGAGGGTGGTGCTGATGTGTTTTTTTTGCCACACGATGACGCTTTCTTTAATTTTTTGTTGTATCTTTTCGGCCACAATTTGAGCCTCTTTTTTATTGGTTAACGGCAGTATGATGAGAAACTCCTCGCCACCATAACGACAAATAAAATCGATTTTACGCAGTGTGTTTTGTAACGTTTCAGCTGTGTGTTTGAGCACTTTATCACCGGCTAAATGTCCATATGTATCATTGATACGTTTGAAATGGTCTAAGTCGAGTACCATTAAGCTATAAGCTAAATCATTTCGTAACCACAAGGCATCAACCTGCTTGAGTTTGTCCAGTAATGCATGCCTATTCCATAAGCCGGTTAATTGATCCTTGTTAGCTAACCGCGCCACTTTGAACACTAATCGAGCCAGAGCATTACCAAATAATACTAGATTAGTTAATAATAACAGTATGATATAGCTCCATAATACTAAGGGTGAGTTAAGTTTGTCGGCGGCAGAAATATGCGCAAGTTGTTGTGGAGAAAATAACAAAACAATTGCTCGGATGATAAATAATAAACCAATAGTAAAAAAGGGCACGTTAAGTAAGGCGGCATAATAAAGCGGTAAGTGTTTTTTTACTGCCCGAAAATTATCAATACCACTGAGGAAAATGAAGATAGCTGCAGTCATGCTCATCACAATAACTAAGTAAACGGCATAGATCACTGAGGGTGGTACTAACAGCATTAATAGTGCCGCAGTTGTCAGCAATATTAGATCAAAACGGTAGGATAAAGCTTGTTTAAATAAGTATTGGCAGCCCCAACGCACCAGAGCAAATCCCAAGAGTATTGTCATGTCAGCAACAAACCAGTATAAATAGTTAATTGCTTCAGTGCGTTGAGTGTAAAGTAAAATGCCGATAATAGTGAAAGTGTTAGCTGCAGCGAAGCACCAACTGGCTCTGGGTGCTATGCGTAATAGAGTGGCAAGCAATGTCCAAGCTATTGCACAGCTAAGCGCAATTAAGCTGAAAAATTGTACAAAAACAATACTCTGGCTATTTTCCATGTGACTCATTACTATCGGGAAGAAGACGGTTCCATGATGCAATATCAATATACAAACAAAATAATAGGATAATTATTCTAGTTAACAACTTGTATCGTATACTCTTTTTATAATAGTTATAGCTAAATTAATCAATTTAAATAAGGCAACGAAAATGGATACTAATAAATTATTACTAGTGATTATTGCGATTTTGCTTCCACCTGTGGCGGTATTGCTCAAAAAAGGTATGGGCAAGGATTTATTAATTAATATCCTATTATGTATTTTCTTTTTTGTCCCCGGGCTTATTCATGCTTTGTGGGTAGTATTACAAGAGTAAAGGCTAGTATCAGATACCGCTGAGTCGCTGATAAGTTGGAATCGATAGGGTTTTAATCACTTTAAGATTATAATTGCTTGGTAGAAATGCTATTAAGTGACCAACATGAATCGTAAAAAGAAAATTAATCAAACCCTGAAAGCTAAAGCCAAGAAGGCCAATGCTAAACTCCATGCAGCCAATAAATCTCCTTATATTGCCAAAGCCGATCGCGAAAAGCTTATGCAAGCGCAATTGATAGCCGCGCCAACAGCAGGTTTAGCTGACAGTGCATCAAGTGATACAGATACTATCCAGTAGCATCTGTATCATGAACTCGCGATGTCGTTTCACTTACGCATGTACACCACAGATTTTACACTGGGGTTGTTTAGGCAAGCGCATTTGTCTAAATTCCATGGTCATGGCATCAATCATTAGCAACTTCCCAGTTAACGCTTGACCGATACCTGTGATGACTTTTATCGCTTCAGTTGCTTGAATGCAGCCTATCATGCCGACCACTGGTGCAAGAATACCCGCTTCAACGCAGGTTAATTGCTGCTCGCCAAATAAAGCGCTAAAACACTGATAACACGGGCTATCTTCTCGGTAGTCAAATACGGTTACCGTGCCTTCCATTCTGATTGCAGCAGCAGACACCAAGGGGACTTTGTGCTCAAAACAACTTTTGTTGAGCTGTTCTCGAACAAGCATGTTGTCGGTGCAGTCAAGAATTAAGCTGTGCTGGCTTACCGAGGCATTTATCTCATTATCATCTAATTGCGCATTAATGGTATTGAGAGTAATCAATGGGTTTAGCTGCATCAATGCCTGTTTGGCAGACGCCACTTTCGGCTGACCAATATTGGCGTCGTGGTGCAATACTTGGCGTTGTAGATTTGAAAGCTCCACCGTATCAAAATCAACTAAGGTGATTTCACCAACCCCCGCCACAGCAAGATATTGGCTTGCTGCACAACCTAAACCGCCAGCGCCAATAATTAACACCTTGGCAAGTTTAAGTTTTTCTTGGCCATCTATATCGATAGCTTTAATCGAAATCTGCCG
Organism: Shewanella sp. SR43-4; assembly: GCF_014163845.1. Lineage (NCBI taxonomy): Bacteria > Pseudomonadati > Pseudomonadota > Gammaproteobacteria > Alteromonadales > Shewanellaceae > Shewanella > Shewanella sp. SR43-4. The sequence continues at coordinate 59,702 of NZ_JACJEB010000017.1, forward strand.
GCTATAACGCAGCATTTCAGTGTCGGTCAGTATTTCTTGCTCAAGTGAGTCCATAATATTCCTAACACAACACGTTATTAAACGGCTCTACAGTCACTTGGACACCCTTAGATGTGTCGCCTTGGAATTGATCTAATATTACAAAGCAATTAGCTAAGCTCATTGATGTCAGCATACCCGATCCTTGGCCACCTGTGATGGCCACTTCAAGCTCGCCCGCTTCATTGCGACTGAGTATGCCGCGTTGGTATTCGACTCTGCCAGGATGTTTACGTATATCCGTCAGTAACTTGGCTTGGCAAAATAAAGGCGTAACCGGTTTGAGTCCCTGCATCTTTTTCAAAATAGGTAATACGAGCTTATAAAAAGTCACCATCGAAGAGACCGGGTTACCGGGTAAACCACAGAAAATAGCATTATCAATTTTACCGAAAGCAAATGGTTTTCCTGGTTTAATGGCCAGTTTCCAAAAGGTGATTTTGCCTTCTTCAGATAAGATTTGTTTAGTAAAATCAGCATCACCAACAGATACACCGCCTGATGTGAGCACCATATCCGCTTGGCTAGCCGCTTCTTTAAATGCTCCGCGAATCGCTTCTTTATTGTCGGCTATTACGCCCAAATCAATCCATTCAACATTACTTTTACTCAGTAAGCCTTGGATTGAATAGCGGTTAGAATCATAAATCTGTCCTGGCGCCAATTCGCTTCCCACCGGGCGTAATTCATCGCCAGTGGAAAAGAAGGCCACTTTTAATTTGCGTGTCACCCTTACTTGGCTGATACCAATGGTGGCGAGTACCCCCATTTCTGCCGCGCGGATAATGACACCACGGTGTAATACTTTTGTACCAGCCAGCAGTTCTTCACCGCGACAGCGCACATTGGCGCCTAAGCGATGTGGATGTTCAATACTAATCTGGTTTTGGTTTGCTTGAGTTTTTTCTTGCATTTGTACGGTATCAAAACCTGGGGGAATAGGAGCACCGGTCATAATGCGGATACAACTATTAGGTAGCACTTTGCCACTGAATGGGTGGCCTGCAAAAGAGCTACCCACTAATGTGAAAGTTGTTTTATCTTGTGATGCCGTTAAGTCTGCAAACCGAAATGCATAACCGTCCATAGAAGAGTTATCAAAAGGGGGTAAATCAATACTTGAGGACAGATCTTCGGCAAGAACCCTGTCGATAGCTTGGGTTAATGTTACCATTTCGGTATCTTGAGTTGCTTCAACTTGAGCTAAAAGTTGCTCAATCGCTTGATCGGGATGCAGCAATGTTGGTTGAGCGCAAGGGTCTTGATTACTAGACATCAGAACTTCCTTAATGAAATGCTAAAATACGCTGTAGCGTATTTTGGCTGAAAAATAGGTGTTTGCATTTTCATGGGGCTTAGTATGCCATGATGGCACAAGCGTTTTATGATCACACTTAAGGTTTTAAATTTTATGCCGAAAAATAACGCCAATGCTGGTTGGTACTTGTACATTATTCGCTGTGCAAATTCACATTTATATACAGGTATTACCACGGACATTGCGCGCCGCTTTGCTGAGCATCAAACAGGCAGTCCAAAAGCGGCTAAATATTTAAAAGGTAAAGGCCCGTTAACCCTGGTTTACCAAGAATCCTTAGTGGATCGAAGTGAGGCATCAAAACGCGAAAGTGCGATTAAAAAACTGTCTCGCCAGCAAAAGTTAGTGTTAATTGAACAGCATCAGCGACTAGGGCGTCACTCTACCAGCGATAACATGCTTGTAGAGTGACGAGCAGATTACTTAGATACCCTTAACACAGGATATTTCATGTATTGGTTATCATAATATGGGCTGCGTTCATAAAACCAACGGAGTCTTGCTTCACTGTCTTTGGCAAAATCAGGGTTCTTTAGCGCGAGATTGAATTCAGCTTGTAGGCCGGGATTCTCTTGTAACATTTTTGCCGCTAAAGGTTCAACCGCATAATCTTCAATGTATTCGGTGCGGGTGAAAATAGGATTAAAAAATCCCCAGTAAAACAGTGAATCCTCGGCTTGTGGCTCGAGCAGCAGCATGGCTAAATCACCCAAAGGCTGGTCGGTTAGAATACGCACAGTACCTGCAGGAAGATCAGTAGTAACTTTGTGAATGCTCGTGTTGGCAGTGACTGTTTGATGGCCTTCGTAATCAGCACTAGAAAACATGGGCTCGCTGAATTGATATTGCTGTGCGGTTACTGTGGTGACTTGATTAAGACGCGTCATTCTGATGCCGTGTAAAGCGAGACGATCAATCACATCAGCCCACTGTGGTGGAATATAATACGCCACAGGACGCGTCACTGTCACAATCGGTTTGGTATTAGCCACAAGCGGTAAGTTTTTATATAACTTAGGTTCACCTGTCCAGCGTACTACTTTGTCCCCACTGATTGGGCTTTGCTCAATACGGTAATCAATACCTTTAAAGTCTCGCCCTTGTGCTAATGTTTGGTTCTCCCAGCTTAGGGTTAACTTGCTTGGATTTCGGTATTTATCTTCATTGATGGCAGATTTTAGCTTAGTGCTATTTTGGGCCACTGTTTTAAGGGTTTGTTCAAGCATGACATAGGTGCCAAGTACGCGTTGCTTGTAGGGCTTAAGGCTATGGTTTTCAATTAAAATGGTGGGTAAATGACGGGCATCGCCATAGCCATTGGAGAATCGTGGGCTAGGGTTCCAAAGTGATATACCTTTACTCATGTCGGTATTGTCGTTAGCAAAAACTAATGGACCAGGTATGTGGCCTTGTTCTGTTAAGGCTTGTTCTACCTCTGGACGATAAATAGTCTCTAGCCATTTAAAAATGCTCGGGCTGTAACCTTGAGCGAGGTTGTAGCCAAAGGTGACATCATATTGGTAGTCAATGCCATCGGTAACATGGACATCTATGTATAAATCTGGCTGCCAAATATTAATAGTGCGAATAAGGTGCTGCATTTCCAGTGCATCAGCTTTGGCATAATCACGGTTTAAATTGAGGTTTTTAGCCGTAGTACGCCAACCCATGTTCACAGGCCCACGCTGATTAACGCGGTTAAATTTGCTGCTGCGCTCGTGAGCATCAACACTGAAAATTGGGATAAACAGTAAGTTAACGTTTTCAAGTAACTCGCGTTTGTGGTTATGACTGATATCACGCAATAACATCATCCCAGCATCTTTACCGTCAATTTCGCCAGCATGAATGCCCGCTTGCACTAGCACGGTCGCTTTACCATTATCACTCAATGCTTGCGCAGTTGATGCTCCATCTTGCGACGCAACAATCATCCATATATCTCGGCCTTGGGGACTTTTGCCGATACTAACCAGTTGTAATACATCGCTGCTGTCGACGAGTTTGTTTAACCATTGCACCGTATCATGATAGTTCGGGCTAGAAACGTAACCGTTTTGCTCAAACGGAGTGATCCATGGCTGATCTGCACTTAATAACAAGGTTTCACTTGCACCAGACCAAGGTTGAATTGGCGGCAGTATATTGTCGTTTTCAAAATGTGCAGTGTGCTCTGTTGCGACTATGGGCGTCGAAGATGCAGCATCATCAGCATGAGTGAAAGTAGAACAAATCAGTAACGGACTAACCATTAAACTTGCAAGCAAAAAGCGGCGCATGAATATCCCTGTAAATGGTGATGGTGTTGACATAATAACGGTAATAACATCATAGCATTGCCTATCAACAGTTTCAGTGGCTTTATGCTGTAATTTTACAGATAAAAAATCCCAACCGAAGTTGGGATTTTAGGCATGACATCGCATTATGTTAATTGCGAATTCTTGCTGGCTTATTTAGACGTTTGGGCCAGCATTTTTGATTGCTTCAGACACTTTATATTTAGCAAAGTTGTCACTGAACTCTTGTGCTAGTTGTTGTGCGTATTTGTCATAGTCAGCTTTATTTTCCCATGTATTAACTGGGTTGAGTAAAGCGGTATCTACACCCGATACACTAACAGGTACATTTAGGTTGAGTTTATCGATATGCACTGTGGCGACATCTTTTAATTCACCACTTACAATCGCGTCAACAATGGCGCGAGTGGTTGGAATATCAAAACGTTTGCCTACACCGTGTGGACCACCCGTCCAGCCGGTGTTAACAAGGTAAACTTGGCTACCAAACGACTCAATGCGTTTCATTAGCAGCTCGGCATACACACCTGCAGGACGTGGGAAGAATGGTGCACCAAAGCATGTTGAGAACGTTGACTGGATTGCCGATGTTGAGCCCATTTCTGTTGAGCCCACTTTTGCGGTATAGCCCGATAAGAAGTGATACGCTGCTTGCTCTTTGCTTAACACTGACACTGGCGGTAATACACCTGAGACATCACAGGTTAAAAACACAACGGCATGAGGCTCGGCACCACGGTTATCTTCTTTACGCTGAGCGATATGCTCTAAAGGATAGGCTGCACGACTGTTTTCGGTCAGGCTAGTGTCTTTATAGTCAGGTACTCGCTGTTCATTCAGAACGACGTTTTCCAACACAGTTCCAAAACGAATCGCATCCCAAATCACTGGTTCATTTTTCTGGCTCAGGTCGATACATTTAGCATAACAACCACCTTCGATATTAAACACGCCACCCGGAGCCCAGCCGTGTTCATCATCACCAATTAAGAAGCGTTTTGGATCAGCGGATAGGGTTGTCTTACCTGTACCCGATAAACCGAAAAATAATGTGGTATCACCATCATGGCCAACATTGGCCGAGCAATGCATTGGTAATACACCTTTAGCAGGTAATAAGAAGTTCTGTACTGAGAACATCGACTTCTTCATTTCGCCAGCGTATTTTAAGCCCGCAAGCAGTACTTTTCTCTCGGCAAAGTTAAGAATAACCGCCGCGTCAGAGTGGGTGCCATCACGATCCGGTTCACACACAAACCCAGGCGCATTGATAATTTGCCATGTGTCTTTGTTGCCACGATTAAAGCTTTCTGGCGCGATGAATAAGTTACGAGCAAACAGCTGATGCCAAGCATATTCAGTGGTTACACGCACTGGAATATAATGATCATCATCAGCGCCGACTTCAAGTTCAGACGTAAATAACTCTTTGTCTGCAAGGTAAGCTTCTACACGGCCCCATAATGCATCGAATTTACCCGCTTCAAATGGACGGTTTACTTTGCCCCATTCAATATCCGCTTCTGTATTTGCCTCTTTGACAATAAAACGGTCATTAGGCGAGCGACCTGTTCTTTCTCCTGTTTTGGCCACTAAGGCACCATTCGCGGTGAGCTGACCTTCTCCACGAAGAAGCGCTATTTCTACCAGCTGTGCTGTCGTAGGGTTAAGGTGAACGCGGTTAGATACATCCGCCATAGTGTTGATCTCCATGTCTTTTAGGTCGTGTTTCGCAGTGAATCGCTATTGGGGTTAGGTGTTCAAACTTAGCTTGATATTATTTTTTGCGCGGAGGCTATAAGCTAATGTCAGGGATTGTAACGCAAGTTAATGTTTTGGTAACGAACAGTTTGGTAATATTTTTGAAAGTTATTTTGTTTTGAGGGGGTTTTTAGTGATTTTTAAGGCAAAAAAAGCGCATTGCGCGCTTTTTTGTAATGGGTTACGTAGGTTGTAACGGTATGAATTACTGTTTTGACTGACTGCTATGGCTGCCCGAATATAGTGCGGCAATATCTATTGCGTCAAAAGCGTATTTTGCTGTGCAGTATTCGCAATCCATTTCGATTTTGCCATCTTCAGCCAAAATGGCCTCAACTTCATGTTGTGATAAGGTCTTGATAGCAGCGCCACTGCGTTCATATGAACAGCTACATTTAAAGGTAACATCAACAGGGTCAAATAAACGTACTTCTTCTTGATGATACAAGCGATGTAATACCTGTTCAGCATCCAGTGTGAATAGCTCTTCTGCTTTAATTGTAGCGGTCAATGCTGCTAAATGTTCAAAATCATCCGTTTGATCTGACTTCGATGGCAATACTTGCAGCAGCATACCTGCAGCTTGTTTGCCGTTAGCAAATAACTGAATTTGAGTCGGTAATTGCTCTGATTGATTAAAATATTCTTCTAAACATGCGGCTAGATTGACATGGTCTAGTGATACGATACCTTGATAACGTTCACCTTCATCAGGTGTTAAGGTGATCACCATGTAGCCTTTACCAAACATTTCCTGCAGGCTCGCATCATCTGCAATATCATCATTCCAACGGGCAACACCACGTAAAACTTGCTTATTGTTACCATTAATTACCGCTAAAGAAACCGGGCCATCGCCTTGTAACTGCACGCTAATATCGCCATTAAATTTAATGGTGGCGGTCAGTAATGATGTTGCCGCCATTAACTCACCAATTAGATGCTCTATTGCCACGGGATAAGTATGTGCAGAAAGCACTTCTTGGTAGCTATTTTCTAATTGGACTATTTCGCCACGCACATCGACGTTATCAAAAATGTAGCGATGTAAAATATCGTTGTTCATTTGTATTCTCTTACTCTTTGGGCGCTTAGTAGTCTTTAAAGCGCATAATCTGTCGTCTTTGTTTTTTATCCGGTTTATGATCTGGGGCCGGATTGTTCAATATATTTAACCGTCTTGCTTCAGCGTTTATAATCCGTTTACTGATGCTTTCTGGTGTTTCTTCGTATAGGGTTTGCGCTACATTGGCGCTTTGTCTATGACCAGATAATTGGATGACAAAAACCTCTTTATCATCATTACCTTGGCGAAGACGGATTTTTGCACCGACTTCTGCATTCTTACTGGATTTAGTCCGTTGGCCGTTGTAATGTACTTTACCGCCATTGATCATGTCTTTTGCGATAGCGCGGGTTTTATAAAAACGTGCCGCCCATAACCATTTGTCGAGCCGAATAACGCTTTTTTCGGGCTGAGTTTGAGTCAAATGACCTCCAAAACAGGGATGATTTCACAGACTGAGTAACCTAACTGCCATACAATGTGTGTATTATCGTAATAGAGGGCAATATTATGGCTCTTTTATGGTCGCAAAGTTAGCATATTTGATGGAGATTCGCCAATCGATATGCTCTGGGGTTGTCGCTTTATCCTGTGTGAGTTAGCATGACGACTTCACATATATTTAACGAATTTTATTAACAATTAGAACAGAGACCTGTACCAAGGCGTATAGAGGGTCCAATAACATATGGATTTATTAGATAAACTGATCACCAACGCAGCAAAAATACCGCATAAACGATTGAGTATGATTGTATTTTGGCTTGGATTGATCATTGTGTTGCTACTCGCAGCACAAATCACATGGAAGTTGATGCCAGTATCATCGCAATCTGCGGTGTGGCAACCATCCCCCATCTCTGCGGGCACTGCAAAGCGTATTGAGCTTGCCGGTGTGCGTGATCTATTTCTTTTTGGCCGCTTAGACAATAACAACGACAAGCCTAAAGTTGAAGTCGTAGAGCAAATAACTGATGCACCTAAAACAAACTTGTCAATTCAATTGACGGGAGTTGTTGCATCCACCGAGGAAGCTCAAGGCTTAGCCGTAATTGAATCAAGTGGTCAACAAGAAACGTATAGTTTAGGCGATAAAATTAAAGGGACTTCGGCTTCTTTAAAAGAGGTTTATGCTGACAGGATCATTATCAGTAACAGTGGCCGTTATGAAACCTTAATGCTTGATGGGCTTCAATACACCACACAAGGTGCGGCAAACACCCAGCTACAACAAGCTAAAGTTGATCAACAGGTCACTCGAGTTGATCGTCGCGATAATGAACGTTTTTCTGAAGATCTGTCTAATTCTCGTGACGAGTTACTAGCAGACCCAAGTAAAATTACAGACTTTTTGGCTATTTCACCGGTTCGTAATGGTGATGAATTAGCGGGTTACCGTTTAAACCCTGGCAAAGACGTCGCATTGTTTAAGCAAGCGGGTTTTCAGGCTAATGATTTAGCCAAATCAATAAATGGATTTGATCTGACCGATATGGGTCAGGCATTAGAAGTGATGGCACAATTGCCTGAGCTCACCGAAATGGCTGTCATGGTTGAGCGTGAAGGGCAGTTGGTCGAAATCATGTTTAGTTTGCCAGAATAATTTGGCGTTAGAGGATTGAGTAGAATGAATAATAAAGGGATCCGACATAAGATTATTGCTGGAATGCTGATGGGAGCTGCGATGATAGCAGCACCAAGTGCTTGGTCGGAACAATATGCCGCCAATTTTAAGGGCACTGACATTCAAGAGTTTATTAATATTGTCGGTAAAAACCTCAATAAAACCATTATTGTAGATCCAACCGTACGTGGCAAAATCAATGTCCGCAGTTACGATTTACTCAATGATGATCAATATTACCAATTCTTCCTTAACGTACTTCAAGTGTATGGTTATGCCGTGGTTGAAATGGAAAACCATGTCATTAAAGTGATTAAAGATAAAGATGCCAAAATGGCTGCTATTCGCGTTGCCGATGACAAAGCTCCAGGTGTCGGCGATGAAATGGTTACCCGTATCGTGCCTTTATACAATTCTGAAGCTAAGCAGCTCGCACCATTACTTCGACAGTTAAATGATAATGCTGGTGGCGGTAACGTCGTCAACTATGACCAATCAAATGTACTAATGATTTCTGGCCGTGCAGCGGTAGTCAACAAGCTGGTAGAAATTGTTCGTAGAGTCGATAAGCAAGGCGATACAGATGTGCAAGTAGTGGCATTAGACTATGCCTCTGCAGGTGAGATAGTTCGAATTGTAGATACTCTTTACCGTTCCAGTGCTAATCAATCACAACTTCCAGGTCAAGCACCTAAAGTGGTCGCGGATGAACGCATGAATGCGGTTATTGTCAGCGGCGATGAGAAAAGCCGCCAGCGTGTGATTGAACTGATTAAGCGTCTCGATGCCGAACAAGCGAGTACCGGTAACACCAAAGTCCGTTATTTACGTTACGCCAAGGCAGAAGACTTAGTTGAAGTATTAACTGGTTTTGCACAAAATTTACAAGACAATAAAGAGGGCGCTAGTGCCCAGCAAGGCAACTCAAGTAAGCGTCGTAGTGATATCAATATTATGGCCCACAGTGACACTAACTCTTTGGTGATTAGTGCTGAGCCCGATCAACTGCGTACTATTGAAAGTGTGATTAGTCAGCTTGATATTCGCCGTGCGCAAGTGCTTGTTGAAGCCATTATTGTAGAAATAGCCGAAGGCGACAACGTTGGTTTTGGGGTGCAATGGGGTAGCGAAGCGGGTGGACTGACTCAGTTTAACAATATCGGTCCAACGATTGGTGAAGTGGGTGCCGGGATCTGGGCGGCGCGTGAAACCGATGGCACTACCGTAACCACTACTTCTGGTACTGAGTCTAATACTGTTGTTAATCCAACGACTGAAGGCGACTTTACGTTGATCGCGCAAGCACTCGGCAAAGTAAATGGTATGGCATGGGGCGTGACGACAGGTAACTTTGCCGCGTTAATCCAAGCCGTTTCAAGTGATACTAATTCAAACGTATTAGCCACACCGTCGATTACTACGCTCGATAACCAAGAGGCGTCGTTTATAGTTGGTGATGAAGTGCCCATTATTACCGGTTCAACCTCAAGCTCTAATAATGACAACCCTTTCCAAACGGTAGAACGAAAGGAAGTGGGGGTTAAGCTGAAAGTCGTACCGCAAATTAACGAAGGTTCATCGGTTAAATTAACTATCGAACAAGAAGTGTCGGGTGTTAATGGTAACACTGGCGTAGACATCAGTTTCTCTACACGCCGTTTAACCACTACTGTCATGGCAGATTCAGGCCAAATTGTCGTCTTGGGCGGTTTAATTAACGAAGAAGTTCAAGAAAGTATTCAAAAAGTGCCAATTCTTGGTGATATTCCTTTTATTGGTCATTTATTTAAGTCTTCTTCTAGCAAGAAAACCAAAAAGAATCTGATGATTTTCATCAAGCCCACTATTATCCGTGATGGCATTACAATGGAAGGTATTGCCGGGCGCAAATATAATTACTTCAGAGCATTGCAGCTGGAACAACAAGCGCGTGGTATTAACTTAATGCCAAAGACTCAAGTACCTGTATTAGATGAGTGGAACCAAGAAAATTATATACCGGACGACGTCAACGACATGCTTGATCGCTATAAAAGCGGCAAAGGATTGAGTACTGATATGCGTGATTCAGATCCCGCTTTACGTACCATCGATGAAAGCATGCAAAAGGACAAGGCTCAAAACAATGACTGATAGTGTGATAACTGAGCCATTAGCCCAAGTATCTAGTGACGTTGCCATGGAAGTGGTCGAAGGTGATGGGGTTTTTCACTCCAACAGTAAAGAACGTTTGCCGTTCGCCTTTTCACATCGCTTTCAATTAGTGTTAGCGAAAGATAACGATCAGCTTTGTCTTTTTTATACTGATAAAACGCCGCTCAGTGCCATGCTAGAAGTACGGCGCTATGCGGGTGTTGAGTTACCGTTGATTAAGCTAGAAGTGGCTAAGTTTGAGGCTAAATTAACTCAAGCATATCAAGCTAACTCCTCTGAAGCTCAACAGCTTATGGAAGATATCGGTAACGAGATGGACTTATTCACTCTGGCCGAAGAATTACCGCAAACCGAAGATTTGCTTGAAGGCGATGATGACGCACCAATTATTAAATTAATTAATGCGTTATTGTCTGAAGCCATTAAAGAAGAAGCCTCAGACATTCACATCGAAACCTATGAGAAACAATTAATTGTTCGTTTCCGTATTGATGGTGTGTTGAAAGAAGTATTAAAGCCAAATCGTAAGTTGTCATCTTTGTTGGTGTCGCGGATTAAAGTGATGGCGCGCTTAGATATTGCCGAAAAACGCCTCCCACAAGATGGACGTATTTCGCTGCGTATTGCTGGTCGTGCTGTCGATGTGCGGGTATCAACTATGCCATCGAGTCATGGTGAGCGCGTGGTAATGCGTTTACTGGACAAAAATACCGGTAACTTAGACTTACAACAACTGGGTATGACACCAGGCATTCGTGAAAAATTCGATGAACTAATTCGTAAACCCCACGGAATTATTCTTGTTACAGGGCCTACCGGTTCTGGTAAAAGTACCACCTTGTACGCTGGGTTAACGGAAATCAATTCTAAAGACACCAACATTTTAACCGTTGAAGATCCGATTGAATATGAGTTAGAGGGTGTTGGTCAAACTCAGGTCAATACTAAGGTCGACATGACTTTTGCTCGTGGATTACGCGCAATTTTACGTCAAGATCCTGATGTGGTGATGATTGGTGAAATTCGTGATTTAGAAACCGCGCAAATTGCGGTGCAAGCATCATTAACCGGTCACTTAGTGATTTCAACTTTACATACCAATACCGCATCAGGGGCTATTACCCGTTTGCAAGATATGGGTGTAGAACCCTTTCTAGTGTCATCTAGTTTGCTTGGCGTACTCGCTCAACGTCTAATTCGTACTTTATGCCCACAGTGTAAAGAAGCACATGAGCCTGATGAACGTGAACGTGAGTTACTGGGTATTACAGCGAACGACACCCGTATTATTTATCGCGCTAAAGGGTGTAAGGCTTGTGGCCAAAATGGTTATCGAGGTCGAACCGGTATTCATGAGCTACTTATCGTTGATGACAATGTCCGCGAGTTAATTCATGGCGGCAGGGGCGAATTAGCCATTGAAAAATATGTGCGCAAATCGATTCCAAGTATCCGCCATGACGGTATGAGTAAAGTACTCTCCGGTGTGACCACCCTAGAAGAAGTATTGCGAGTGACACGCGAGGAGTAATCAATGGCGGCGTTTGAATACAAAGCCCTTGATAGCAAAGGCAAACAACAAAAAGGTGTGATCGAAGCTGATACGGCACGCCATGCAAGAAGCCAGCTGCGTGAGCAGCGTCTTATGCCACTGGAACTTCTGCCGGTTAACGAGAAAGAAGCTCGCTCACAGCGTGGTGGGTTTAATCTCGCGAACGTGTTTAAAAAACGTATATCTGTTGCCGAACTTGCCCTGATCACGCGCCAAATCGCGACACTGGTAGCTGCGGGCTTACCGATTGAAGAAGCACTAAAAGCGGTTGGACAACAGTCTGAAAAAGATCGTTTAGGCAGCATGATTATGGCGGTGCGATCTCGAGTAGTTGAGGGTTACACCTTAGCTGACTCAATGGCTGAATTTCCGCATGTGTTTGATGATTTATACCGTGCAATGGTGGCATCCGGTGAGAAATCAGGCCATCTAGAAGTGGTACTTAATCGCTTAGCTGATTACACCGAACGCCGTCAACAGCTCAAAACAAAGCTAACACAAGCCATGATATATCCCATCGTATTGACTGTGGTCGCCATTGGCGTGATAGCCGTGTTATTGGCGGCTGTAGTACCTAAGGTTGTTGGCCAATTTGAACATATGGGCCAAGAGTTACCTGGCACGACCCAGTTTTTAATACTCGCATCGGATTTTGTGCAGCATTGGGGCGTGGTGGTGGTACTGATTATCTTCGGTTGTATGATTGTGTTTCAGCGTATGCTGACTAATCCGCAACTGCGAATGAAATACGACACCGCCTTATTGCAAATGCCCGTTATTGGTAAAGTCAGTAAAGGATTAAATACCGCACGTTTTGCGCGTACATTAAGTATTTTGTCAGCAAGCTCAGTGCCGTTACTTGATGGTATGCGTATTGCCAGCGAAGTATTACAGAATGTCAAAGTGCGTGCCGCCGTTGATGAGGCGACGGCGCGAGTCCGCGAAGGAACTAGTTTGGGGGCTGCGTTGACTAATACTAAGCTATTCCCTGCAATGATGTTGTACATGATTGCGTCAGGGGAAAAAAGTGGTCAATTAGAGAATATGCTTGAACGGGCTGCTGATAACCAAGACCGAGAGTTTGAGTCTAACGTCAACATTGCTTTGGGGGTGTTTGAACCCATGCTAGTCGTGAGTATGGCATCGGTTGTATTATTTATTGTAATGGCTATTCTGCAGCCTATTTTAGAGTTAAACAACTTGATCAGCGGCTAGGACTAACCTTGACCTTGCTTGGGTAAACCAAGCTTAACACCGATTTTACGCATGAATATATAGACAATTTTTAGAGGAAGTAATCAATGCAACATAATAATAAACAACGTGGTTTCACCTTACTCGAAGTAATGGTGGTGATTGTTATTTTAGGTATTTTAGCGTCAATGGTTGTGCCGAATTTGATGGGGAACAAAGATAAAGCAGATCAACAAAAAGCGGTGTCAGATATTGTTGCGCTAGAAAATGCATTGGATATGTACAAGTTAGATAACAGTATTTACCCAACAACAGAGCAAGGGCTTGATGCTTTAGTGCAAAAGCCTAGCTCGTCGCCAGAGCCGCGTAATTTCCGCGAAGGTGGCTATGTTAAGCGTTTACCACAAGATCCATGGCGCAATGACTATTTACTTTTAAGCCCTGGTGAAAATGGCAAAATTGATATTTTCAGTGCTGGCCCAGACGGACAGCCAGGTTCTGAAGATGATATCGGAAGCTGGAATTTACAAGATTTTCAATAAAATGGCTCAACATCGTCAAGCCGGTTTCACTTTATTAGAAGTGTTAATTGTGGCATTGCTAATGGGTTTGGTTGCCTCAGCGGTAACCTTATCGATTAGTGTTGCTGGGCCGGAACAAATGCTCAAAAAACAGGCGCAACGTTTTATGTCTGCCACCGAGATGGTGCTAGATGAAAGTGTATTAAGTGGCCAGTTTATTGGGATTGTGATTGACGAAGATCAATATCAGTTTGTGTTCTACAAAGAAGGCAAATGGATGCCTGTTGATCAAGACCGGCTGTTATCGGCTAAAAAAATGGAGGCCGGTATTACCTTAGATGTGGTGATTGATGGCATGCCATTAGTTCAAGAAGACGAGCAAGATGAGTCGTGGTTTGATGAACCTTTTATCGATGAACCGAGCGAAGAAGAAAAAAAGAAACACCCTGAACCGCAAATTTTATTATTTCCCAGCGGTGAGATGACCCCCTTTGAGCTAGGTTTTAATACGGTTAATGATGACCTTCAGCCCGTTAATGTGCTGGTTGTAGGTGATGCGTTAGGCCGCTTAACATTAGGGCGTGTAGATGAGTAAATTCACAGCATATCGACGCCCGCTGAACCTAAGTCATAAGCGTTTATCGACTCGAAACCGTGGTATGACATTACTTGAAGTTATTGTTGCCTTAGCAGTGTTTTCTATTGCAGCAGTATCGGTCACCAAAAGTTTGGGTGAACAAATGGCGAATATGCCCATTTTAGAAGAGCGTACATTAGCCCAATGGGTGGCCAGTAACCAAATGGTTGATGTGCGATTACCAGGTACTTTTCCAGACATTGGCCAAAAAACCGGTCAGTCAGAACTTGCAGGCCGTGAATGGTATTGGCGTCAAGAAGTGATTAAAACGACAGATGATAAGTTCAGGATGATCCGTATTAGCGTCAGTGACGATGATAAATTTAAGCGTGTTGTTGCCCAGGTGAGTAGTTATGTACATAACAAAGCCTAAGCATTCAAGCGGCTTTACGTTACTGGAAATGCTTATTGCGATTGCGATATTTGCCATGCTGGGGATTGCGGCTAACTCGGTATTGTCGGCGGTGATGAAAAATGATGAAGTGACCCAAGAGTTTGCGACTCGACTTAAGTCATTACAGCAAGGTTTTGGCGCGCTAGAGCGTGATCTGGGCCAAATGGTGGCGCGTACACCGCGATCATTTGAAGGTGAACGTAACAATCGATTTTTCCAAGTTGGTGACAATATTCTCGACTCAGAAACCCAAGCATTGGTATTTTACCGTTTAGGCTGGTTAAACCCTGATGGCATGTTACCCAGAGGCAGTTTACAGTCGGTTGCCTATGTGGTTCAAAATGGTCGTCTAGAGCGCTGGTATTATCCTTATCCTGAACCCGTATCGGGTGCAGAGCCACTAAAAAGTGTGGTCATTGATCATGTGTTATCAATTGAGTATTCATTTTATATTGATGATAAATGGCAGAAACAAGTTGATGGAAGCGTAATGCCAAAAGGGATTGCGATGGAAATAGAATTAGAAGGTTTAGGTAAAATCCAGCGTCGATTTTTATTGCCCAAAGGTGCACCAGCGATTAAGTCTGATAAAGACGATCCTAACGATTCAAATAATAAAGAAGACAATAATAGCGAAACTGATCCTAAAATAGATAATGGGAAAAACTCATAATGGGTGGCCAAAAGCAGCGTGGTGTGGCGCTCATCGTGGTTATGTTGATTGTGGCTATGGTAGTGATTATCGCGACCAATATTACCAGTCGTAATCAGCTTTCTATGCGCCGAACGCTTAATTTAGCCCAATATGATCAGGCCTATTGGTATGCGCTTTCTGCCGAAGAGTTGGCGATGAAAGTGCTCAAGCAAGATTTTGAAGATTCAGAAGGTACAGTACATTTACAACAGTACTGGGCGCTAGCGAATGTGGCATTTCCGGCTGAATATGGTGAAATCGTCGGTGAAATACAAGATATGCGGGCATGTTTTAACATTAATGCCGTTGGGCAAGCATCAAAAGAGAATGACAATGGTCAGCCAAAAATGACCGTAGCCGCTAAACAGTTCCAATCGTTACTGATCAGTTTAGGTGTCGATGAGTTTGGTGCAGAGCAGCTGACGTATACTCTAAAAGATTATATTGACGAAGATACGTTATCTGGCCCATACGGGGCTGAGGATGCCGAATATGAGTCGCGTAATGTGCCATATCGTGCCGCCAATACCTTGATGCAACATCGAAGTGAGCTGCGTGCTGTAATGGGCTTTAGCCAAAATGTTTATCTGAACATTTTGCCTTATGTGTGTGCAATACCGGGCGAAGATACCCAGTTATTGAATGTGAACACCATTAAAGTTGAGCAAGCCGCTTTACTCGCTGGGATGCTGGAAAATCAAATTTCAGTCAGTGAAGCTGAAAATATTATTAATAATCGCCCAGCTGATGGATATGAAAAAATTGATGATTTTTGGGAAAGTTCGTCTCTGAGTGGCATCAAATCAGAAGCGAACGTAAAGTCGAGTTTTGTGGTCGATAGCAAGTATTTTTTATTAAAAGCTGGCGCCAAAGTCGATAATGCAATATTTAGAATGGAAAGCGTACTTAAGCGCAATGGTAAAGATTTAGATGTGCTCACTAGGCAGTACGGTGGTCAACAATAATAACAAATTCATTGCGTAACAATACGTATTGAGATCGGTGGAGAATAACAGTGTCTGAACGGCTATTTATCCGGTTAGGAAAAACATCAGAACACCCATGTTCATGGCTGGTATGGTCTGAACAAGAGCAAGAAATTATCGCTTCTGGTGAGTTATCTGATGCTGCAAGTCTCAGCACTTTAGCTGATCGCGCGGGTAATCGTCCTGTTGATGTACTTGTGCCTGCGGCCAACATGACATTGACACAAATTATGTTACCCGAAAAAGGTCAACGCCAAGCATTAAAGGCATTGCCTTACATGCTTGAGGAATCATTAGCGACTAATGTCGATAACATGCACTTTGTGGTGGGCCCTCGTGAAGGTGAACTACTCAATGTGGCTGCGGTTGCGCATGAGCAAATGCAAACATGGCTTCAATGGTTGTATGATGCAGGCTTGAAAGTGAAACGCATCGTGCCAGATTGTTTAGCATTACCGTTAGATCAATGTCGTTGGGCAGCAATGAGTGTTGGTAGTGAATATTTAATCAGAACTTCAGAAGGCGGCGGTGTTAGCGTACCTAAAGCATGGGCTGAATTTGCATTACCGCAGTTATTAGCTCAAACGATGCTAAACCACACCGATGCAGATCCTCTTTTGGTAGCGGGTTATAGTGATGATATTGATTTTGTTGGCATTACAGTTGAAGCTAAGCCTTTAGATTTACCCATGATGATATTAGCCAAGGGCATCTTAAATGCGCCAATGAACTTATTAAGTGGTATTTATAAACCTAAGAGTGAGTACAGCAAACAGCTATTAACCTGGAAAAATACTGCGATTGTGGTGGTGGTGGCGATTGTTTTAGCATTGACGAATAAAGGTTTAGCTATTCATCAACTTAATAAGCATACCGCTGAGATAGAAGCTCAAAGCGAAATGCTTTTTAAACAATCTGTCCCTGGGGTTAATCGTATCGTTAATATGCGCTCACAAATGGGCAGTGAATTGCGCAGCATGCAAGGCCAAGGCGGTGGTGCAGTATTTTTTGAAATGCTAGATGGATTAAAGCCTGCATTTAGCAAGGTGCCAGAATTAAAACCCAATACTTTGCGTTATGAAGCCAATCGTAATGAATTACGGATGCAAGTGACTGCAAAAAATTATGCTCAAATCGATAAGTTTAAAGAGATTGTCATGAAAGACTACCTCCTCGACGGTGGAGCCATGAACAGTAACGAAGAAAGCGTTACCAGTACGCTGACGTTAAGGATTAAATAACATGGAAAATATGCGTAGTTGGTGGCAAAGTTTAGCCATTAGAGAGCAACAGCTGGTTGGTTTTTGTGCCGCAATACTGGTGGTCGGTATTTTTTATTGGGGCATTTGGACACCGATTTCCAATGCCCAAGAAACAGCAGAGCGCAATAATAGCGCCGCTCAACAAACGTTAAATTATGTAAAACAAACGGCCAATAAAATTGCTGGTCTGAAACAAGCGGGTGCACAAGCGAAAGTTCGCGGAAGTTTAAGTTCCATTGTTAATCAAACCGCTGGATTATATAAATTAGAGATCACGCGTATGCAGCCGCAAGGCGATAAGATCCAGCTATGGATGGATGATGTACCATTTGATGCGCTACTGGGTTACTTACATGACTTAGTCGAGCAAAAAGGGTTAACGTTAGACAGTGTTGATTTAACGGAATCAGACGTTGCTGGCTTTGTAAAAGTAAGACGTATTCAGCTTTCTCAGTAAGGGTTCTTTGTGAGTTTATTTTCAAAAATAGTCATTGGCGTCATTATTTACCTAGTGTTTTTATTGGTTTATTTACCAGCAAACTGGTTAGTCAGTATTGCTCCGTTACCCAATAATGTTGCCATCAGTGGTGCAGAAGGTACTCTTTGGCAAGGGCAAGCGTCCTTAGTTACCATCGACCAGCGCCAGATAGAGCAAGTCAGTTGGCAATTAAGTCCTTGGGGATTATTAGTTGGTAAAGCTGATATTGATTTTAAAATCGGCAATCGTGCTACGCCAGTGAGCGGTAAAGGCAGTATTAGTTGGTCATTTTCTGGACTGAGAGCAAACAATATTCGTTTTGACCTGCCGGATAGTTTTTTACTCGCAGGCGCTCGTTTACCATTTAAAACCCAAATTGATGGCGATGTAAGTTTAATGGTTGAAATCTTAGAGCAAGGTAAGCCATGGTGTGAGCAATTAAGCGGTAAATTATTTTTAAATAACACCAACGTTAAAAATCAATATGGTGTTTACCCTTTGGGTAACATCTCATTAGGATTGAGTTGTCTTGATGGCCAGTTAAAAATAGCCACAGATGAAACCCAAAACGTATTAGGTTTAACTGGGAACGCTATTTTAGGCGAGTCAAACTTGGTTAAAGTCAGTGCTAAAATTAAGCCGACAGATGCCCAACCTAAAGATTTACGTGAAGCGTTGTCATTCTTAGGCCGACAAGATAGCCAAGGATATTATCCTATAAACTATCAAGGTGTTGTGCCTGGTTTGTAATGTTTTGAGTAATGAAAAACTCACGTCTTGATATCACTATCAAGGCGTTTTTTTATATCAATGATAAGTCATCTATACATTTGGTTTATAAACGACTTTGAGAGAACTCAGCTTTTATATGATGATGATTCAAAGTTATTGCGGGCTATAGCAATAAAAGTGCCGATGATAATAATTGGTAATCAGTAATCGCAGGAAAGTCAGTAAAATCAATATGAGGTTTCTGGCTGTCTGGATTGCTAATTCCGAGTTGATAACCCACGCCTGCTTTTTTCGATGCAGCTAAAATCACTTCACTGTCATCAATAAATAAACACCGCGATGGATTTAAGTTAAATTTATCAAATGCATATTGCCAAAATTGCGGGTGTTCTTTGGGATAACCGCTTTCATGGCTAGACAGCATCAGGTCTAAACCTTGGTCTAAGTTGGTATGGATTAACTTAAGCGCTAAACTTTGCGGGTGTGCATTAGTTTGACGGCACAGATTGGTACACAGGTATGCATTTAGATTATCAATTTACTCGCAACTGGTCTGCAGGTTTAGGCATGGATTATATCGCTTTGGCACCTAACGATATATTGAGCTATCAATTCAATCTTCGCTATCAGTTCTAATTTTTAGTGGTTTTTATATCCTCTTATCAGCATGTTATTTCTAATGCTTAGATAAGAGGATATTTTTTATGTCGTTATTCTCTCTCTGTTTTGAGTCGTTATCAGCTTATATCATCACCATTTATCGCTGTTTAAGACGTTTTCTGCCGATAAAAACAGGTCACATTATTTTTGTGTTTGGTATAAGATTGAAGCTTGTGAAAACGACATCATTTGACGAGGCTTCAATGACACAGCGGCATAAAAAGCCGGAAATCCTGCATACCGAAATTGTTGCCAAAAGCCGACTGTTTCAAATTGAGCAGGTACACCTTAAGTTTTCTAATGGCGTAGAACGTCAATATGAAAGAATGAAAGGCGGTAGCAGAGGTGCTGTGATGATTGTGCCTATTCATCAAGGTAATTTATTATTAGCTAGCGAATATGCCGCCGGCACTGATAATTATGAACTAGGCTTTCCTAAAGGGTTGATCGATCCCGGTGAAACGGCAGTTGAAGCCGCCAATCGTGAGCTTCAAGAAGAAATTGGTTTTGGCAGTTATCAATTAACCCATCTAAAAGAGCTATCGCTTGCGCCAGGCTACTTTTCCAGCAAAATGCATATTTTTGTTGCTGAAAAATTGTATCCTAGTCGTTTAGAAGGTGATGAACCTGAACCGATTGACGTGATCCCTTGGCCACTATCTGATTGGCAGCTATTACTCGATAATGTCGACTTTTCAGAGTCTCGCAGTGTGAGCGCACTTTTTTTAACTCAGCAATATTTGAATATATCAATGCATAACCTTACCGATGAAAATAGTTGAGGGTGAATTTTGCTAACTAATGAGTCAATTCATTTGGTGTATTAATTCTGCATATAACCATACATACAGTAGGCGATAGCCTTGTTTATAGGTGTCCTTGTCAGGTCATCCTTATCGAATCCAGCAATTGGAGTAGTAATGAAGCCAGAAGATGTAATCGAGCAAGTCATAGACATTGCAACGGAAGCTGGGCAAACGATTCGCGAAATTTATCTCAAAGGTAACTTTAAACGCGAAACTAAGTCAGACAATACCCCTGTAACGTCTGCAGATTTAGCTGCCCACGATCTTATTTGTCGTAAGTTAGCTGAGCTAACGCCTGATATCCCCATCCTAAGTGAAGAAGCCGCTGATATTCCTTTAAGTGTCCGCGAAACGTGGAAGCGCTATTGGTTAGTTGATCCATTAGATGGCACTGGCGAATTTATTGCTGGAAGTGGTGATTTTTCTGTCATTATTGCTTTGGTGGAACATAATCGACCTATCATGGGAGTGGTCTATGTGCCGATGACTAAAGTGTGCTATTACGCTATTGCGGGCTTAGGTGCTTATAAGCGTGATGGTAAAAATGAGATCCGTATTACCAGTAAACAATTAACCGGTGATGAACCTGAAAATTTACGTTTGGCGGTCAGTCGTCGCCAAGATCCGCAATCGGTATTAAAGCTACTTAACAAACCTAATCGTTGTGAGTTAGTGGTAATGGGTGGTGCAGCATTGAAAAGTTGTCTAGTCGCAGAAGGGCGTGCCGATTGCTATGTCCGTTTAGGGCCGACAGGTGAGTGGGATACTGGTGCTGCGCAGATTATTATTGAAGAAGCGGGTGGAGCCTTGATTGATATTAATTTACAGCCTTTGACCTATAATGAACGTGAAACACTTGAAAATCCAAACTTTATCGTAGTAGGTAGCGCTAATCTTCCGTGGGATATATTGTTAACTAATTAATTTATATGTTTTTTAATGGGTGTTGATTGGTTCTTTGGATGTGTTGTTTTTTCGAACAGGTGTTAATTTATTAATAACATACTTAGCAACGATATCAGTAACGACATGCAACGATAGTCATCCGAAACCATAAAATGCGACCATATGGTGTAAACACTGATGGCAGTGTGAGGTTTTATCCGTTAATACCAGTGAGCTTACCGCTACTGTGACTAGATTTAATTATACCCGCTCAGATACACACAAAAATGCCCTCAAATGAGGGCATTTTGTTTAAATGGTTGATTGATGACTATCTAACCATTGATGTATCGTTTGTCTGTCGCCTTGAAAGATAACTCTGTCGCGTTTCTTTTCAAGTTGATACAGATACATAGGATCATAATAAATATCGAGTAACAGGCTTATCCAGTCTAAATGTTTACTGGTATCATTTTGGCTTTGTTGCATATTAAGTGCATCGTCAACCAAGCTCTGTAATTCTTGATGTTGTTTACCACCTAAGCGTTTACGGATCCCTAATAAGCTTTGAGTCAAATAAGCTTTAAATGCATCGAAACCAGCTTGTTCACCTAAAAGAGACACGTAATCAGCGAGTTTACTTTCTACATAGTCGTGGAGTAAACGCGGCAAACGTGCGTCTAATGGCTCATCAAGCAAAATAATATCAGCTTGTTGCATGGCGTGGTAAAAACTGTGTGGTAGTGCAGAGCGACCAATCAGAATACTTTCATCTTCTAATAATAAATGACGATGATGCTGTTGTTGATGCGAGAGTAATGCCACTGCTAAGGTATTTTCAAAGTTAATTTGGCTGGGTTGAGGGTCGATATTCTTACCAAAGCTCGATCCTCTATGATTGGCAATACCTTCAAGATCGACCGACTCATCTCGTTGATTAATCACTTCCGTTTTACCACTGCCGGTTATGCCACTCAAGATAAGTACTTTAGAGTGATTGGGTGCTTGCTCAATAGTATTAATTAAAAAAGTACGCATGGCTTTATAACCCCCTTCAATATAAGGGATATGCATGCCAGATTCTTTAATCCATTGCTGGGATAATTTTGAGCGTAAGCCACCACGAAAACAATATAAATAACTGTCCGGATGTTGTGTCAACTGAGTGAGCCAAGCATCTATACGCTGTTGCTTAACATTACCTTTTACCAACTCATGACCTAATGCGATAGCAGCATCTTGGCCATGCTTTTTATAGCAAGTACCGACTTTTTCGCGCTCACTATCTTGCATTAATGGTAAATTAATCGAGTGACTAAAGGCTCCTTTAGTAAATTCAATGGGGGCACGTACGTCGATTAATGAACGATTTTCTAATAAAAGTCTGCCATATTCTGAGCTGGGTATGACCATACTCATTAGCTTAATTCCACAAGGATATTGTGTCCGCTAGTATGAGGTTCATAGGTATTGAGCATGCCGATACAAATCGCTTCAATGCCATTAGTTTCTAATAATTGTGTCAGTTCATGTTCAGCCTCTGCACTGACACTAACTAATAACCCGCCACTAGTCTGTGGATCGCAGATAATGGCTTTTTGATGATCAGTTAAGGGCGGTAAATACTCACTGTAACTGTCAAAATTACGATGGGTCCCGCCTGGTATACAACCTAATGCAAGGTAGTCACTGACTTTAGCAAGAAGAGGGACTTTGGATAACACTAAGTTAGCTTTAAGTTGTGCGCCTTGGCAGACTTCAATCAAGTGGCCAGCAAGTCCAAATCCTGTTACGTCAGTTAGCGCGTTAACACCATCTATTTTAGCGATATCAACCCCTATCATATTGAGCTGACACATAGCATCAGGTGCAATTTGACTGTCTTCCTCTCGAAGTTTTTTCTGTTTTTGTGCGGTAGTCAGAATGCCAATACCAATGGGTTTAGTGAGGTATAAACGATCGCCTGCTTTAGCAGTATTATTTTGCTTTACTCGCTCAAGCGGAATTTGTCCTGTTACAGCTAAACCAAAAATCGGCTCTGGAGAATCAATACTGTGACCGCCAGCCAGCATAATACCGGCATCTGCACAGGCTTGGCGTCCACCATCAACAACTTGTTGGGCAATTTCTGCGGGTAATATATTAATGGGCCAACCTAAAATGGCAATTGCCATAATCGGAGTGCCACCCATAGCGTATATGTCGCTTATGGCATTAGTGGCTGCAATTCGACCAAAGGTAAACGGATCATCCACAATAGGCATAAAGAAGTCTGTAGTACTGATAATGCCAGTTTGTTCGTTAAGCTTATAAACGGCAGCATCGTCACGAGTTTGATTACCAACTAATAAATTAGGATCAGTAAAGACGGGGAGTTGTGATGCAAGAATGGTACTTAACACTTTAGGAGAAATCTTACAGCCGCAGCCTGCGCCATGGCTATATTCGGTAAGTTTAATTGCTTGCTGAGACATATTGGTTGATCTTTGATGGCGTATTGAGCGGTAATTATAATCACTATTGGCCCAAATATCTTGTTTTTTAGCCGTTTATCAAATTTAGTCGACCATTTAAAATGGATAAAAATATTATTATGAACATTGTTTTTTATTTTTTTTGCTGTTAACTTACCTTCCAATCAAGATAACTGATGTTAGGTGATCACTTTGGCAAGACGTAAAGAACATACTCATGAGCAAATAAAGACTATGGCTATTGAAGCCGTCGTAATGCATCTGCAGCATGACAATATTGAAACGTTGAGTTTAAGGAAGGTGGCCAGTCTAATAGGCTATGTACCAAGTACACTGATTAATATATTTGGTAGTTATCATTATCTATTATTAGCGGTGTCAGAGCAGACATTAGCGCAGCTAGCCACCAAGTTATCGTTGGAGATGAATGATAATCCACTGTTGAATATTCAGCAGATGGCGACAATTTATAGTGAGTTTGCCTTGCGGAATCGGCGTTGTTTTCGTTTAGTATTTGAGTTAAGTATGCCCGATGATCAGCCTTTACCAATTGCGCATTTAAGCTTAATAAAGTCATTGTTTGGTCTAGTTGAATCACAATTATTACAATACTTTCCAGAGGCCGACAGCCAAAAAATTGAAATGATGAGCAGAGTATTGTGGGGCGCTATTCATGGGTTAACATCTTTAGCACTAGATGGTAAATTATTTGAGGAGCAATCGTGTTTACAGGACATGCTCATCAGTCATGTACAGAGTTATATCGCAGGAATGAGCATTAAAAAGGAATTTACATGTTACTAACGAAACGATTTTTCCCTTATTTTGCCACCTTATGTTTAGGTGCGTTAAATGATAACTTTTATAAGAATGTGTTGCTGTTATTGGTGACCTACAGCCAATTAAGTGCATTACCAATTGATGTTAATTTATTTGTTAACTTAGCGGCAGGAGTATTTATCTTACCGTTTTTTCTGTTTTCAGCCCATGCCGGTATCGTGGCCGATAATATGGATAAAGCAAAGCTGATAAGACGATTAAAGCTATTAGAGTTAATCATCATGTCTACCGCCGCGATTGCGATCGTGACTCAAAGTTACATGATTATGTTAGTACTCCTGTTTTTAACTGGCAGTCAGTCGGCGTACTTTGGCCCAGTAAAGTATTCATTACTACCACAAGCACTTAGTGAACAGGAGTTGGTAAAAGGTAATGCGTTAGTTGAAATGGGTACCTTCTTATCGATTCTCATTGGGACGTTAAGCGCCGGCCTCGTAGTGTCAAACGAAAATGGTTTAGTTTGGGCCGCCATAACGGTAACCGTATTAGCCGTTGCAGGTTATCTTGCTAGTCGCGCTATACCTTCATTGCCCGCGCAAGGGGAGCTTAACCCTAATAAGTTCTCTCTGTTTTCTGGTACGTGGCGCTGCATCAATAAAGCTCGTGAAACCACTTCAATTTGGATGGCCATTTTAGCCATTAGTTGGTTTTGGTTTTTGGGTGCGACTTATCTGACTCAGTTTCCTAATTTTGCCAAATTGCATTTACATGCAGATGTCACGGTAGTGTCATTGTTATTAGCGCTTTTTTCTATTGGTATTGCCGTTGGTTCATTCGTGTGTGAACGTTTCTCTTTTGGCCATGTTGAGCTGGGACTATTACCGTTTGGGGTTTTGGGCCTGAGCGTGTTCAGTTTTGATATGATTAGCGCCATTCCAACTGCATCGGTTGAATTGGGGTTTGTGTACAGTTTTGAAGCCTTCATTGCTAACGCCCAACATTATCGGTTGATGATTGATTTATTTCTGGTTGGTTTAAGTGGTGGTTTGTTTATTGTGCCCTTGTACGCTTTTATACAAACTCGTGCAGAGAAGCAAGAATGTGCTCAGGCGATTGCGGCAAATAATATTATCAATGCATTTTTTATGGTGGGGTCTGCCATATTATCTATGGTGCTATTAAGTGTGTTCAATTGGAGCATACCTGAGTTGTTTACACTCATAGGTGCACTAAACCTTATTGTGCTGCTATATGTGTATTCACAAGTACCTGAGTTTACCCAACGTTTTATTAGTTACTTACTCAGTCATGTGATGTACCGGGTGAGAGTGTCTGGGCGAGAGCATATTCCATTGCAGGGGGCTGGCATTATTGTCAGTAATCATGTGAGTTATGTCGATGCTCTTATTATTATGGGCGCATCCACAAGGCCAATCAGGTTTGTGATGGATAAGTCGATTAGCGAGATCCCATTATTAAAGTATGTCTTTAGACATGCAGGCGTGATCCCGATTTGTTCACCTAAGAAGTGTGAGGCGACATACCTTAATGCGTTTGAACAGATACACCAAGCACTGGCTAATGATGAGTTGGTGTGTATTTTTCCTGAAGGCAGGTTAACCCCAGATGGAGATATAGGTGAGTTTAGACCTGGTATAGACAAAATATTACAACGTGATCCCGTTACAGTTATACCGTTAGCATTAACTGGATTGTGGGGATCTTATTTTAGCCATAAAGGCGGGCATGCGCTTACTACTTTACCTAAACGTTTTTGGTCTAAAGTTTCGGTAAGTATTGCGCCTTCCGTTGATGGCAGTCTCACCAATTGTAAAGTGTTGCAGCAGCAGGTGACACAGCAATTTAATTAACACACTTTAGTTGCTCAAAACAAAAAAGGTCACGCATATGCGTGACCTTTTGTATATTGTTAAAAACTTACGACGTATAAGCAGCTGTTAGGCTTTTCCAATTACGTTGTTGTTCAAGAAATTGGTTACGCAATAATTGTACTTGTTGTTTCAGATTGTGATCTGTAAGTTGCTTGCGTTTCGCCTCTAACAAGCTCTTTTTAGCTTGATAATAGTCAACTAAGTGTTGCTTCATCAGCTCATACTCTGCTTGAAAACTTTCTATAATTTCATCGCAGTTTGGTAAGTGAGCCACCTTATTTTGTGCTTGTAACAACTGCATTTGCAAACGTGCACTTTCAATACGCTCTTGCGACACTTTACGTAAATCAGTTGCCAAGCCAAACCAACTCATTAGTTTGATGAGCCATTTGGTTGGATCATAGTCCCACCACTTAATGCCATTACGATAATCATTTTCAAAAATGTGATGGAAGTTGTGATAGCCCTCGCCATATGTCAGCAATGCTAGAAAAGCATTATCTTTGGCGGAATTTTTATCTGTGTATGGTTGTTTACCCCAGATATGAGCTAATGAGTTGATAAAGAAGGTACAGTGATGTACTACCACCAGACGCAATAAGCCTGCCATGAGTACCATTGATAAAATATCGCCATTCAACCAGCCGATAAATGCAGGTAAAGCAATATTCATTAAAATCACTAAGGCTAAATAGTGCTTGTGTTGCCACATAACGATAGGGTCATTTTGTAAATCACGTACGTTGTTGTAGTCACTGTAACGGCTGGCTTGGTATTCGCGCAGCATCCAGCCTATGTGGCTGTACCAGAATCCCATTTTAGCGGAGTATGGGTCTTTATCATTATTATCAACATGTTTATGATGAATACGATGATCACTACACCAATGTAGTGCGCTGTTCTGTAATGCTAATGCTCCACCTAATGCATATAAAAATCGCACGGATGGGTGAGCTTTATAAGCTTTATGTGACCATAATCTGTGGTAACCCGCAGTAATCGATAGACCACTTGCGTAAGCGAAAACAACAAATGCAATCCATTCAATGCCATCAAAGCCATGGGTAAAACCACGCCAAGGGATTAATACCGCAGCGCCGATGAAAGTAATGGCAAATAACAAGGTATTAAGCCAAATGATTGGAGGTTTTTTCATTTAATAGGGTTCCAATAATAGGTTTAAATAAGTTGAGCGTACAATTGTACGCTAATTTAACTTAGGCGACTAGTCATGGTCAAGCTTAACAGGGCTGTGTTTCTGTTTTAAAAACGGTATTATCGTTGAATTAATATTGACTGAATGGATTAGTAAATGGGTGTAAGAGCGCAACAAAAGGAAAAAACCCGCCGTGCATTAGTAGATGCAGCATTTAATCAACTTAGTGCTGAGCGAAGTTTTTCCAGCTTAAGCTTACGTGAAGTTGCGCGAGAAGCTGGTATTGCCCCCACATCATTCTATCGTCATTTTAAAGATATGAACGAACTTGGCTTAACCATGGTTGATGAAGGTGGATTAACCTTACGGCAAATGATGCGAAAAGGTCGTCAACGTGCTGAGGCTGGTGGCAGTGTAATCCGTATTTCTGTTGACACTTTTATGGAAGTATTGGAATCAAATCCAAACGTGTTTCGAATATTGTTACATGAACGTTCTGGCACCTCTGCTGCATTTAGAGCTGCAGTTGAACGTGAAATTGAACATTTTATTTCTGAGCTAGCTCATTACACTGAAGCACAAGCTAAGCGCACACCTTTACTTGCGCGTGCTCAAGCTGAATCTTTAGTTATTTTAGTCTTTAATGCCGGAGCATCAGCGTTAGATTCAAAACGCAGCGAGCGAAGAGCCTTGGCTGACCAATTAGTGTTACAACTGCGTATGGTTGCTACTGGTGCTGAAGCTTTGCAGCATAAAATGGATAGCCGAGCATAAACGATTACGATATAAACTCACTATAAGCACATCAGAAACAAACAGGGCGCTAATCATTAGCGCCCTGTTTGGTTAATTTGCGTTACTTGCGTTCTAACAATACTCCCGACTCCATATGGTCGGTATAAGGAAATTGGTCAAATAACGCGAAGCGAGAAATTTTGTGGGTTTGGCTTAACGTCTGTAAATTGTCATTGAGTGTTTCTGGGTTACAAGAGATATATAAAATCCGCTCATAACCTTGGATCAGCTTCAATGTTTCAGGATCAATGCCTGCACGTGGTGGGTCGACAAAAATCGTATTGCAATCGTAACTGTCTAAATCGATACCTTCTAAGCGTCTAAACTGACGTTTTTTAGCCATGGCATCACTAAAGTCTTCTGCTGACATCCGTATAATCTGAACATTATTTACTTGATTAATATCGATATTATATTGCGCTGCATCAACCGAAGGTTTTGCCAGCTCGGTTGCTAATACACGCTTAAAGTTTTGCGCTAATGCAATGGTAAAGTTACCATTGCCACAATACAGTTCAAGTAAATCACCTTGGCTATTCTGAGTGACATCGATAGCCCACTCCAACATTTTTACCGATACTTTAGCGTTTGGCTGGGTAAAGCTATTTTCTATCTGCTTATAATGTAATTGCTTAGCATTGATTGTTAGCGTCTCGGTGACATAATCTTTGTCTAAATCGATTTTTTGCTTACGCGCACGGCCAATAATATTGACATTAAATTGAGCCGATAACTTTGCTTTCAAGAGCGTCGCCTGCTCACGCCATTCTTCATCAAGCTGGCGGTGATACAATAAAGACACTAATATTTCGCCACTCAAGGTCGATAAAAAATCAATTTGAAACAGCTTATAACGTAGCGCTGGATTGGGGATTAACTCCGCAATCAGCTCTGCCATCATTTCATTAATGATCACACCTGCGGGTAAATATTGATCGCAACGCACTTTTGCATTCAGTGCTTTATCAAACATGTAGTAATATAAGTCATCACCATCATGCCACATTCTAAACTCAGCACGCATGCGGTAATGCATAGGCTCAGAAGCAAAGACTTCAAGCGCTGGTGGATTGAAATCGGCAAAGGTCTTTTCTAGCTTGATGCGCTTTTGTTGTAATTGTGCATCGTAGTTTTTAGGATCCATTGCAGCTAAATTCATATCGTCCACCAAAGGCTGTAAAAAAGGGCGCAAATATTATACTAAATGACGCTGATGTCTAGTGCTACGCACCTAAGTATAAAATATCATGAACATTAATGCTGCGCACATTCATATTGGGAGCCCATATTGTCTGGACCTATTTTAGTATTCGACTCTGGTATCGGCGGATTGTCGGTATTGAATGAAATTAGAAAACAACTGCCACAGCATGATTATTGTTACTTATTCGATAATGCACGTTTACCTTATGGCAATTTGTCAGAGCAAGAGTTAATAACAGGCTGTGTTGCATTGATCACCCATCATGCTCAGCGTCTTAATGCCAGTATTGTGGTGGTTGCCTGTAACACTGCCAGTACCCTAGTATTGCCATTATTACGTCAACAATTAACTATACCAGTAGTTGGGGTTGTTCCCGCTATCAAGCCAGCAGCCATGTTATCAAAGAAAAAACACATTGGTTTATTGGCCACACCAGGTACGGTTAAACGCGATTATACTCAAGCGTTAATCAATCAATTTGCAGGAAACTGTAAGGTTGAATTATTTGGCACGTCAGATTTAGTCTTACTTGCAGAGCTTTATGTCGCTCAACAACCAATTGATATCGATAAACTCAATCATATCCTAGCACCCATTGCTGCATCGAATATTGATGTACTCGTACTGGGCTGTACTCATTTTCCAATGATAGCAGCAGAAATTAGTCATTATCTCGGTGATGGGGTAACACTACTAGATTCTGGAGAGGCGATAGCAAAGCGGGTGAGGTTTCTACTGAGTAAAGAACATAATGGTAATAAACAACTACAGGCATGTTATACCAAACAGATTAGCCAAGGGCTTAAAGCAACATTAGTCGATTATGGTTTTAGTGATTTTTCGCTGGTAACCATAACCGACTAACAACAGTGCTTAAGGAGTACTAAGAATCAGCTTCAATAGCGATTAGCTATTTTCTGAATCAGATTCTTGTGATTTAGCTTCTCTTACCTTTAATGTGCGCTCTTGAAAGCTGTAGTCATTTAATTTCGACATGGCTTTCTGTGCACCTGATTCAGACATCTCAACAAAACCAAATCCTTTACGACGCCCTGTTTTACGGTCTCGCACTAAACGAACTGAGTTAACCGGTCCGTATTCGCCAAACAATGCCTTTACTTCTCCTTCATGAACACGGTAAGGCAAGTTACCTACATATAGTGTCATAGTAGGACCAACATAAGGTTCATCAGACGAGCTTGAACCGTTAGAAGGTATAAAGGTGAAAATTAACGTCGCAACGACTACACCAGCAATAAACGCAACCGAAGATGGTGTACCGTTAAACTGAAAAAAAACAAAAGCGCCAAGAAGCGCCGCAATCAAAACAATCACGAATGATTTCTGCATAAAATAATCTCTAATGAATATAAAAATGATAAATAACTGTTAAATACTATTACATACTAATTAAAAATTACCAGATAAACCAGACTACTGTTGAAAAATTGAGCTCAAAAGTAACTTTAATATCAAAAATAACCATTTTGCTATTTAGTTAAAGACGCTTCTTTAACCGGAAAAGTTAAAAAAGAATCAATCTGCATAAAAGTTGGGCATTCAAAAGATTTCATTAATAAAAGCGCTTGCACTAAATCTTAAGCTGCCTATAATGCGCATCCACTGACACGGCAGACAGCGAAAGCAAAAACCAGTTAGCGTTATGAGCAACCACCTAGTGGTGTTGATAACAGGCAAAAAGAAGTTTGAAAAAACACTTGACGCCATAAAGGGATTGCGTAGAATACGCACCCCAAGCCAACGACCTAGCGTCTTACGGCGATGTCTGAAAAATTGACATCACGCTCTTTAACAATTTATCAAGTAATCTGTGTGGACATTCACAGGTATTGAGTTATTCGAAATTGTCTTCTGTTCTTCGGAATGTTGGCAATCAAAAAATTTAAACTCAATGCAACGATGAATGT
>NZ_JACJEB010000018.1:0-87760 GCF_014163845.1 Shewanella sp. SR43-4
TGGGTATGGGTATGGGTATGGCGACAATACAACAAGAGTGTAAAGAGTAAACTTTGAAAATAAAAAAAACTGCAGCAATAAATTGCTACAGCTTTAAAGTCCTAACATTTAGCTCGAGCTAAATATTAAACTACTGAAACGTTCTCAGCTTGAGGACCTTTCTGACCTTGAGTCACAGTGAAAGAAACTTTCTGACCTTCGTCAAGAGTTTTGAAACCGTCTGAATTGATAGCACGGAAGTGAACGAATACGTCTGGACCAGACTCTTGCTCAATAAATCCGAAACCTTTATCAGAGTTAAACCACTTAACAACACCAGTAACTTGAGACATAATATAAATCCTGTAAAAAAATAGTTAAAGCCTTAACGGCGGTAAAGCTGGAAAATGCCGGTATTACTTATGTTTACAGGACGAAACTGTTCGTATTGATAAATATAAGCCCAACCTTCAAGCTGAGTAAACTATAAACCATTTTAGAAATAAGTCAACAAACATCGGCAAAACAACCCTATTTATTTAATGCCATCACAAAACGGTTTATCTTTGAGCATCAAATAGTTATTTATATCAATTATCTGATTGTTTATTGTTCGCGTTGATGAATTTCGATTTTAAAGTCTATCTCACATTCGAGCCCTTGCTCTATTATTTGAGACTTTTGTGAGTCACTCAGCTTCCAGGCATAAGGCGTCATATTAAGAAAATGATCAATATCTTCTGTACGCGTCAGTGACAACGAATAACCAAGCTCTTCATGTGCTAAATAAGTAAATCCTGCTAATACTATCGACTCTTCTGAGTGTAGTTTGGGTTCACTGTAGATCTTCTTCTTCAACGCATAGTGATGCATAGGACCTGGTGACACAGTAATGAGTATTCCTCCTGGTTTTATCACCCTTTGTAACTCTTCAATTTTAGAGGGCGCATAAATACGGATGGCTAAATCAAAACTGTCGTCTGCAAAAGGCATTTCAAATGCACTCGCAACGCAAAAATTCATAGTTGAATAGCGTTTTGCGGCATAACGAATGGCAAACTTAGAAATATCCAGCCCGAAAAGTTCAATATCGGATTGCGTGGCAGATTGTAGTGTTTCAAACAACCTATGACTGTAATATCCCTCACCACAGCCTATATCAAGGATCTTGTTTACATCAGTGGTATATTCAAGCGCTAACTGATTTACCTTATCACTTAGCGGTTGATAAAAACCTTGATTAAGAAACTCCCGCCTAGCAAACATCATTTCTTTGTTATCACCAGGATCTTTGGTTTTCTTCTTCTGTACTGGTAATAAATTAACGTAACCTTCTTTAGCAAAATCAAATTGATGGCGTTGTTCACATTGCAATGATTTTTGTTTTTGTACTAATGGGGCATTACAAATAGGGCAAATATAAGACATGTTGGACTCTAGAGTTACTGAAAAATTAAAGATCGTCTTCACACAGCTTATTGACCATTTCCGACACGTCTTTAGGGGCTAATAGTTCAAAACAATCTAATTTACGTTGTAGTTGTTCATTACTAACAATCTGTTCATTTGATGAATATCCTAAGTTGGTACGCTCTAATGACTGATGATAGGTGCGTAACAACCATTGGTGCTTATTTTGCAATAAATGATCAAGTTTTAATAGCTCGGTTGATACACCAGGGTGGATTTTCCCCGACTCACCCCGCAAATAGTCACGTAACTCTCGTCGTACTTGCTCCAATTCACTAATATGAACAGCAAGCATGTTAGAGGGCTCATCATGATCAAACTTACGGCCTAATATCGCTTTAGCCATAACGAGAACTTGAGGTTCGCTCAAAATCCGTAAATCATTCTCTAAGGTTACTAATTCAAAACGAGTTTCGGTAGATAAACTAAAATAAACACCCGCATCGATGTTAATGCTAACCGTTACGCCACGTCTTAGCTGTTCAATACACACCCGAGGCGCCACGCCTGTTAAAGGATATAACTTTATCCCCTGCCCCACACTACGTCTTTGCTGTGGAGTGTTGATTGTCGGCGGCATCGTTTCAAAAGCAAAACTCAAGAACGGCTGAATTCGGGTGATGAGAGTCGCTTGAGTGTGACTAACTTGGCTAACCACAAACTCAACCAAAGGACTACTCATCGCTGATAACACTAATAAGTCACTCACACTATCAGGTAAGTGAAGCGTCAACGCAGTCGGTTGAACTATTTCACTCACACAGGGTTGAGTAAATACATGATGCATAGAATATCCCTTTATTACGTTATTGAATTTTAATCAGCAAATCCTCATTAGTCACGAGTAAACGAGTCAATATTAGAATTAATTTAATTGTAGATTAACTCATCATCATTTTTTTATGCTGATAAATATTAACATGATTTTACTCGGGAAAAAGGATCTTATATTTACTATGGCTAACGCAATTCAACCGTCCCTATTTTGAGGTGTACACGCCCGTTTTGTCGCATATCCATAAAGCGCTTGGGTGCTCTTCCATGTGGTGCAGTTGATTGTTTTCAATGCAGCAACCGCAGTGTTCGCACACGTAATAGGCTGTTAATGTGTTCACCCTCGCTTAATGGCGGGGTGAGTGTAAGCAATTCACGGTCAAAGGTGTTAAGGCTGGTTGCCAGCATGTCTAAACACTGCTGGTTAGTGAACACCATGCCAAGTTTAATGTTGTGGCCAGTTTGGCCAAAGCAAGCCGTTTCAAGCTTATATAAACTGCAGCTATTTTTAGGGGTAAAAACACGCCATATATGGCGGGCTTTGCGCCACATATGGCGTTGGGCGAATGGGATTTCTGTGATATGTAAAACCGATATTTTTTAAATTTGATTTAAAAGTTATCGGTTAAGTGAGTTGCCACACATAAGAACTGGGCAATAGCGCTTTAACACGCTGAATCACATTATGCGAACTATAGTGAATTGAGATTACGCAAAGTTTTGGGTGGTGGAGTACATCCTAATTGACGTGCTTGTTACATTTTGACCCAAGCAACAAATTTCTCGCCTGGGAATAATTTTTTGGCCAATTCACGCAAACTAGTATATTTTTCGTATAGCGATAAATCACTGGCATAAACGTGAGCATACAATACAGCAGCACCGTTCATAGCTCCCTGAAATAATCGCTCACCCAATTTCTCTTCGTACTCAGCCAATGGTACTGGCCTACCGTTTAATGCGTGAAAACTAAGAGCAGGCTGAACTTCATTTACATAAAACGCGTTACGGATATTGATTGAGTTGATGGCTTGCTCAAACCTCTCTTGCTCGATAGTTAGTTCCATAAGATCTTGGGCATTGTCATTTTCAATCAAGAACTGAAGGCTATCTATGTCTTGTTTTAAATTTGAGTAATCTGGAGGCTTCATTGCAGGTAGTGATAGCCCGCGATCAAAAGGGGTTTTAAATTTTTCTAAATCTCTTTTGATACATTGAATTGCATTAATCTGCCTAATTAAAACAAAAAGGGCAGAGTTTAATGCGCTTTTCTGCTTCTCTTTGTTCTTTTTTTCTTCTTCATAAGTTTTTAGCCAAAACGCAGAAAAGGCGCCAATAAAACCACCTACAGCTACCGTCAAAGCCCTTATTAAATAGTCATAGCTTTTAGGCACTACTGCATATTCTATAGCTACAGAAGATAGATACCAAATATTTAACACGGTCAAGGCTACAATAACACCAAATATCTCTGGCTGATAATTACGTAGAATCTTCAATGCAACCTCTTAGAAATGTAACGTTTTAGTATTTATGTGTTGCGCTGTTTGCACGCATAAATCACTTGTTGGACTTGGCTGATGCATAGTCCAGATTAATTGGTAATCTTTATGCTGTAGCAATAATTTAGCTGGCTAGAATAAGCGACTGAGGAGCTAAAGCCAACTGTATTTTGTCTTTGCTTAACAGTCCGTGAATTCACCTTAAGCTATCAAGCTCTTCGATATTCATAGATGACCCGAAATCACTTTCATAAAGGAAATTATGCCAACTACTTACACAGACACGTATTTTTCCTTCGTTTATTTTACTTCTAAGCACTTCCACTGATTCAATTCCAGTGATTTTCGCAAGTTTAAGAAAGTTTTTATGTTGCGCCGCTCTAATAAAAAATGGGTAATCACTGCCATAAGATGAATAATGTAATGTAGCAGGATACCATCTAGTTCCAGGGGTTATAAAGGACATAAGAAGCGTGAGAAGATCTGCTTGTCGAATATCTGAAAAAGGTATATCTTCTCTGTCAGCTTGCTTTTTGATAAGTTCCGCAGCGGGTGAATACAGCTTTTGGTTAGGTGGAGCTAAAACTGATTGTAAAGTTTCAGAGTAGCCGTAGAAGCAGTCAAATTTTTCAAACTTCTTATTACCATATTGATCTGATGAGGGTAATAAATAATGGGAAGTGTAAATATCATTTAATACACCGTAAGCTCCTGACTTTAGCAATGCAGCGACTATATAAAGAAATGTTTCATATACAAAAACTGAATGAGCCTCAAACCAAGAATCATTCCAGCTATTTATTTCGGGTGGTCTGGATTTCAATTCTCTAAGCTTTTCAAGCACCTCTATTAATGACTCTGAAAAAGCAGATTCATCGGTAATTTCACTTTCTAATAAAACCCAATCACAAAGGTGATTTCTTACGGCTTTTAACTTATTACAATCCTCTAGAACTTTTTCACCTATCGATTCAACATCAGGTCGTTCTCTTACCCTTAAGTCATCAGCATATGCAATGCAAGATTCTATAAAGTCTCGTCGATAATGATTAAGTCCTTTTTTGTCTTGTAATACAGCTTGTTTTAACGAGTTAAATTTTGCAAAAGCTTCACTTGTTGGGATTGGCGTATTACTTGTTATAAAAGTTGGAGCCTTGCCCTTTTTTGGCTTTACGTACTGTGGTTTCCCATAGAGAAGGCGAATGAGCTGTTCCCAGTTCTCATTTTCAGCTTCAGAGCTAGAAAAATTAATCCACATCCGAGATTGCATAAAAGCAGGTAAAATAGGCTCACCTTCAGAAAATTCACATACGATAGGAATGAATTTTGATTGCTTCACCCTTTGATAAACCTCACCAGATATAATCTGTGACTCAGTACCTACACCTGCCTTACGGGCATTTGCTTTATCAGCATATACCTTATCGCAAATAACGAGTACATGGGTGACTTCAGGATCAGTAACCATACTTTCCATAAAAGCATACTTATCGTCTCCTTCTTTCAAGTCATAAATATCTAAGATAACATCGACTCCATCGGCAACAAGCCTATCAGCCCAATGTTTAACTAACTCTTGGTGACTTTGATCTGACCAACTATACGAAATAAATACTTTTGGATCTTCCATAAACCTAGATTCTTATATTTTGAGTGATGTAGTGAGCTAACGCCGCGTTAAGCGGACAAAAATTGAGGGGTTATAATGTGTAGCGAAGCGAAACATAACCCACTGTTTTAATTCCGTTTAAATACCTTGTTAGGTGAATTTTCTATTGTATTCATTCTCATGCCATTTTCTTCTAAATAATTTATAGCGATTTCCATAATAAATTCCATCGGGGCAATACCGTCTAACTCCATAGCAATTTCTTTTGGATGCAAACCTTTCTTAGATAACATCTGAATACGCTTAACAATTTCAGATTTTGAAAAATCCCTTTCAATATGAAATTTATCTTCTTGTCGCTCTAAAGAGCGAATTCTCTTATCCATTGTCCTAGTTGTATAAAGGATTTCAGTCAAAATATCATCTGAACTTCTAACTGGTTCTGCTTCGCCTGTTGATGGAACGTTTTTCATGGCCGCTTTGAACTTATTGTCAAATAGTGGCCAATATGTTTCAAATACTTGATCCAATATTCGATCTTCTAATCCTTCAGTTCCAAGCTCTTTATTGATAGTAACCAATAAAGATTTCATTCCTTCTTTATCTGGCATTGTGTGATTAAATTGCGCCATAGGATTGGCAAGAGCCGCAGGTGTTAAATCAATAAGAAAGGTACAGACTCTATTAGCGGATAAGCCTTTCGCTAATGCACCTGATTCAAAAAGAATCCATGGATTCTCTTTATTTTCTTTCGTCAGACAAACAATTCCAACTTTTGTATCCTTTAGTTGATCATTAATTTCATTAAACCATAAAGATCCTTTATCAATATCCTTTGATGAAACCCAAGGTTCTGAGGCCTGTAGTGTACATTTAATCCAATCCCTCAAAATTTCTGCGCATTCTTTACTCAGGCTTTTTGACCAACTAATAAAAACTTTCATTATGACTCCTCAGTCAATTTAGATATTCACCTAACGCCTCATTAAGAAGCTAAAAATTGTTGGCTAAAAATGTGAGCGCAGCGAACCTAGCCAACTGTTTTTAGCCCTTTTTAATGACTTGTTATAAGCCAATTGATAGAGCTACTGAAACACCAGCACCAAGAACAAAGAAGATGAAATTTGCCATAATTCCTTTCCAAAAGGATTTATTACCTTCTTTCCTTAATTCTCCTTGAAGTAATTGCGCAACAGCTTCAACTTGATCCTTATTTATAGAAACAAGTTTTTCATATTTCTCAGCATCTTTTTGTAATTCTTGAACTAGATTTTTTCTTTTATTTATTTCAATTTCCACCTCAGTGACAAGGTGACTAGACTCTTTTAATGCGCTAGTTAATTTATTTATTCTGTCTTCTAGCGTTTCTTTTTTTGAATGAGTTTTATGGTAATAGCCATTCACAAAGCCCGCTATACCCGAAGCAATTCCCCCAATACCGATAGCAAGTGTTATTACTTCAAAAGACACTGAACTCTCCTTGGCTTATAACAGCTTATCAAACGGCTCGACCGATAAAGACGACCGTTTAAGTTATTGATGAGTATAACCTTACATTTTATATGTCTTTGAAGTAAAGCAATTTAATGGCTCTTATTCTCAAATAAAAAACGTAAATTGCGCATTAAAAGTGCCAATATTAAATGTAAGAAATAAACCAAACAATATCAATACATTAGAATAAGGCGTTACAGCTGCCAAACGGTTAGCTTATTATTGCCCCATTTTTTCTAAGTATCTAAAACACATACGTTTTGCTTTAGGCAGCAAGTAGCCGTGTGATCTAAAGTTCTCGATGACACAATGTTAGCTTTATAAAATGGCTGAAGGGTTATCGATAACTCACTTAACTGATAACTCATAAGTAAAATTGACCGTATTCTAGTCGATGCCCCAAGTGAATTTACGTCAGCGCATTTTTGCGCTAACGTGCAAAATCAACAGGTTGGCACCAGTCAGCGTGATTTGAAGTGTTACCACCTGACCAAAGACGGTTTTATGTTTTTAGTGATGGGTTTTACCGGTGCCAAAGCTGCCGAACTCAAGATCAACTTCATTAATGCCTTTAACGAAGCCCAAAAGCGACTTAGCCGCACTCAACATCCGTTTGAGCGTCAGCGCATGATGTTTACATGGGAAGGCGGCAAAATAGTGAGTTCGCAACCAATACATGATGACCAGTTTGTCACCAGCCGCGATAAATTAGTGCAGTACATGCGCGAACCCCGCTTTTTATCTCTTGAGCAATTGCTAGAAATCAGCGAAGCCGCAAACCAACAAATTGCGACACTAGCAAGATTGGCAGAGAAACAAGCCCGTTTACGCTAAAAACCACGCTAAACGCCCATAAAAATGGCTACATCAAGTAGCCATTTTTGCTTGAAAAGTTAAGCTAACCGAAAAATACAGCAGGCAAAATTTTGCGTGACGCGGGTCAACTGTAATTTTCAGTTTCAGCGCCGACTATATTTACTTCTCACTGATCTCTTTAAGAATAGCACGTGCAGCATTTTTTCCGTTCAATGCAAAACCAACTTCATGGCCACTTTTATCTTTAAGAATTAACAGGTTTGAATCTGGCCACATATCCCGAACCACCATATCATCTGAAACTGTTTTGAGTTCTTTGGCTGGAAGTTTATATCTGAGATTATACTCATAACCTTTGAGGTCCCATTCAGCCATATAGGCACCATTGTCCGTAATAAAAAACACGCCCCATTGTTGTAGCGCTTTATTTTCATACATAGTTGTCCACTCCTTAAAGTGAACTTTTTCTGAGCCATCCTTTACCATATCTAAAACCACAGGTTCAAAAGCAGGTGTATTCATTGGACCCATCATAGTTTTCATTGGCCCAGGAGAAGCACAACCACCAAGAGTAAAAAGACATGTGATTAATAAAATAGATTTTTTGTTTAACACCCTAAATATCCTTTTAGTAAAACTAGTATTCACCTTGTAAAGTGAATTGAAGTTTGGAGTAAATATAACGTTTTAGTATTTGTGCGTAGCGCCGTTTGCATGGAACAAACCGCTTGTTGCACTTGGCAGTTGCCGAGTCCAGGTTAATGGCAACACATTATGCTATAGGAATTTTCTTTTTTGATGCTAGCTCTGGGCTGCAAAGCAATGTTGAATTGATTATGAGGCTTGATTTGTATGTGTTCAATTGTAATTCCCTTGTCATTGTGGTGTTCCATCACATCTTTTTAATACTAGCTGATTCAATGAAGTTAATATACTCAATTGAGACAGCATTTGGCGCAGCGCAGCGGCTTAGTTAAAGCGCCCTAATAATGGGCAAAAAATTGTCGGCTCAAATTGTGTAGCGAAGCAAAACGTGGCCAACTCTTACGTGTTCTTGTTGATTTTCTTATTAGGGTTCGGGCTTATACCAAACTCTTTAGCAAAATCTGGATCTACCCACACCGATATGATGTCACTCGGATCTAATTCTATTTCACTAGGTTGAGTACACTTAGAAATAAACTCATGTAATGTCTTAGACAACTCTACTTTTGTATTTGTTTCGTGATCCCAAAAGATAATGCAATCTGAAATATTGAGAAAATAATTACCGCATTCATCTTCAGCAATAACTTCATATTCAGATATATCTTCAGGGAAAGGCAAAGTAGTTTTTCGGATAACACCAAACTCATTGCCTACATCATCCTTAAATACTTTACCAAAAATACGATTCATAACATTAGAACCCTAACGTTTTAGTATTTATGCGTTTCGCCGTTTGCAAGGCACAAATCGCTTGTTGGACTTGGCCGATGCCGAGTCCAGGTTAATGGATACACGTTATGCTATAGGAATTTGCTTTTTTTGATACTGGCTCTGGGCTGAAAAGCAATGTTGAATTGATTATGAGGCTTGATTTGTACGTGTTTCATTGAAATTCCCTTGTCATTGTGGTCTTCCATCACATCTTTTTTAAGTCTAGCTGATTCAATGAGGTTAATACACTCGATTGAATCAACATTTGGCTCCGCGCTGCGGCTTAGTTCAACGCCCACCTGACCAGCAGCATGCTGGCGCAGTTTTTTGCATCTCCTTGCTAAAAATGTGACAGTGTTAGCCGTCTGGTTGAGGTGCTTGTTAAATGCCGTTCATAATCGACGGTAATTCACCTTCATAATATTCTTTTATTAAGTCAGCCCTAGAAGCTGGGACTGATATAAACGGTACATTTTCTGGTGTTCCCGGAGGCCGCATTAATATTGCAGCACTATAATTGCGCGATTCAAATAATTCTAATTGTAATAAAAAAGCTTTAAATACATATTGTGGCATCCCTCTAATGCCCCATTTACCTTTGTCCAATTGGCCTTCTGAAAAAGCTCTTTCGGCATGTTGTTTGGAATAAAAGAGCAGCATATTGAGTTGACCTGAACTTGGATTAGGATGAGCAAAGAAACTTCCATTATTTTTACCGTTGCTTAACTCCATTATTGTCCAGAATGGTTCACCAACAGTTGTTTCATCTGGAAGAGCAACAGTTTGAAGCCTTTCAGCTAACAGCTCATTAATACGTGGTAGATCATCTATTGTTAGTAAAAGAACATCATTGTCTTTAGCTAAATCTTTTGCCAGCTGCTGGTATCCAAGCCTTGATACCATTACCTTCTGAATGTTACCTGCATGATTTAACTTTCCATAAAATTTAGCTACTTGTCCATTATCAATCGGTCTACCATGATCTTTACATTCAATCGCTACTTTATGAGTTATTCCAGCCTTTTCAAATTGAAAGAATACATCAACTTGATGAGACCGACCGAATTTATCAACAAGTTGCACATCTTGCCCAACAACGATTCCTTCATCCTTCATATTTAAGAGGAACGAATATACTCTTTGGACATGCTTTTCTAATTTACTACCGTCGTTCATCGGATCTCTCTAGGCATTTAACGCTTCAAGAAGCGGCGCGATTTTCAGCGTCCGTCTTACTTGACTTGTTAGCTTCTCTTGCAATAACCGAATTAACAAAGCCACCAATAATGAATATGCATAGAATAAGTTGAAAACTCACAACCGCTCTAACCACTCTATCATTAGCGACAATGTCACCAAAGGTTGTTGTTGTAGATATGCCAACACTGAAATAAAGAAAATCAACAATACCCAGCTTGTTTCTAAACTCCTTGATGTACTCTTCAATTTTATCAAGAGTTATTGAGCGAGCATTTCTCATGTTTTCTTCAAGTTGATACCGATCTTCATAAGCATCAGACTCTCTTTGATTCAACTCAGCATATCTGTCTCGTGTTTCTTGAGACATAAAAGCTGAGAGGTTACTCAGGATAAATTCTGAGTTGAGGTATGCTTGGTGTGCTTTCTCAACCCTAACCCCAGCTAACTCGACTCGTTTATCGCCCA
Source organism: Shewanella sp. SR43-4 (assembly GCF_014163845.1). Taxonomy (NCBI): domain Bacteria; kingdom Pseudomonadati; phylum Pseudomonadota; class Gammaproteobacteria; order Alteromonadales; family Shewanellaceae; genus Shewanella; species Shewanella sp. SR43-4. The sequence goes on from NZ_JACJEB010000018.1 coordinate 10,729, forward strand.
CAAGGCGTATAAAGTCTACGTCTGCTTGAGTTTTAACTTGCGGGGACAACTTCACTTCAAGGTTAGCTACCTCTAACGCCATTTCTTTCTCCCTCAAAATAAAAGGGGCAAGCTTCTCTTCATCATAATTTTCTGTATTTTCATCAACTTCCAAATCTCTTATTTCAGATAGCTTATCGAGTTCGCTTCTAATCCCTAGCATCTCAGCTTCTATAGCGATAAGGTTTTCCTTATTTTTAGATAGCTCCAAGAAGTATTTATCATTCTCTGTTTTTAGCTCGCCAAGGCTTACCCCATCACCAATTCGATAGTCATATTTTTCATTCCCCCAGAGCAATCTATTCATATCATAGAACGGGTGAACATTTAGCTCTGAATTAATGATGAAACTATCTGGCTTAACCAACCAAAAAGTGTAATAAATGATTGAAAAGGCTACTACGATGAAGAAGTAAACACATCCCCATTTCTTACTACTCATGATTAAACCCCATTTGGAAGCTAACAGCTTATTGAACGGCTCGACCGATAAAGCCGCCTGTTTAAGTTATTGATTAATATCATCCTACGTTTTCTATGTCTTTGAAGTAAAGCAATTTAATGACTCTTACACTTAAATAAAAAACGTAAATTGCACGTTAAAAGTGTCAACATCAAATGTAAAAAAATAAACCAATAATATCAATATATTAGAGTAGCCCTATTTTCCTCAACATAGTCCTTTAGACTGCTTTTTGTTCACATATTCTTATTATGCCCTCAAAACTCATTATGACTGTAAATAAATACAGTGCAGGTCACGTAAAGGGGGAAGTAATGACTGATACAAAATATTTAGCATCAAACTGAAGTGATAGAAACAAAGTTTTAGGCGATCAAAAGTTGCGGTTTAAGACGATCAAAAGTTGAGTGGAATTGTGCACCATCAAATGTAGGGTAAACCATTAATTCATTCACTTAATGAGTTTAATTTTTAGGTAAAATTTATTGGCAGAGATCAAAGCTATAAAACAACAACATAGCCCCCTAAAATTTTCATATGTAGTGAAGCACTGCGCTTGTCCCCCCCGCAGTGCACCGAGCCAGAAGGACCCATTAAAAATACTTGCTAATTTTTATAGCGATAGGTCATTTGTCATTCATCATTATTAACGCTGATAATGAATTATGCTGGTTCCAGATTTGAGATTGAAGTTGGCTGTGCTTATCCATTATCTCTTTCCAATGGACATAATTTTTGTCGTCACCCTCATCCAAAATAACTGGCTCATAAGATGATGATTTATCTAATTGATATTCGAGCCAGAAATTTAAGAGTGAATCAGAGTCAGGTATAGATTTATTAATAATCTCAATGAGAAACAGGCCTCTTAGCCACAAGCCTCGGTCTACATGAATAAAATGTGACACTTCAGCAAACATTACAACCTTACATATTTCGGCACCCTTTGAGCCTTTTAACATCGAATAAGATAAGTTTGAAAAAGCAATTTCTCGCTCCATCATGATTTCAGATAACGAGTTAACATAGCCGGTTAAAATCGGCACCCTCCATACTTTATAAGCACGATAAGCAATTCCCAAAGTCGCAATAGTAACAACTAAAGAGATGAACCCAAGCCACATAGAAGTATCAAACTCGACTCCTTGACCAAGAATTACTCCTATAAAAAGTAAACAACATGATATCAAAAAATAAATTTTCAATTAAATTCAATCCATTTATATTAATTATACTGACTTTACCACATCAATTAATTAAAGAAATCTCTGCCCTTCTCAACCAATACACATAAGACTTCTTGCTATCGAATCCCATCAAGGCCCACTGCCCTTTGCATACATAGTGCGCTCTAATGGCCCGTATACATTGGGGTGCTAACCGCTCAATCATCATATCGAAGTGCCTTACCTCACGCGGTGGCGTTATCTCGACCACTGCCGAACTGCCGTAAACAATCACCTCGCCTAACTTGTCGCACTGGCTTCGGCTTGCGAGCCCTTGGCCATATTCTTGATGGGCCCAATAGTTACCCCAGCGCGTTAACCCATGACGTAACGCTTTCATGTTCAGCGTCACTTGTTGATGCTACAGCTGCTGCACATTAATCTTCGCCATTATTATTCACCATCAATCATCGCCCTTATTTCATCAATCCCTAACTTAAACACCTGGGCGCATATTGCCGAAACATCATCAAACGGCACTCTCACATCATGCAAATGAACAATTCCTTAATACTAAAGAGGTCATGGTGCGTTATCGGATCAGCTCAACAGCAACATTATGGACATGGCGCAAAAACCTTGGGTTTCCAGACCCTATTAGTAATGGGCGTTTCTACAATAAAAAAGCACTTGAAATGTGGGATGAGAAGCAATTAGCCTCATAAGTGGAATAGGCATTTAACAACGCCCATTTACACTCGCTTAGGCAAATTAATCAGGCCTTGTAAGCCGAGTTTATATTTATTAATGGATGACCGGTCACTGCAATTTTCTAACTACTTTGCTTTTGAGTAGACTTAACATTGTTGCCATACCGCACAAACACATCAAGTATTTTAGATATTAAACCCTCCTTGATTTTCTACTGCCAACTTAAGTTTTTCGGTCCACATTTGGTACGCTAATTCCTGTTCTTTCAGCCAATTGTATTTGTTGTATACGGCCATTACGCCACCTAAGACAGAGCCCAACATTTTTTCAGTTACATTAGGCAATATAGCGGCTTCAGATAAGCGAGATGACAAGGTTGATCTGCTTCTTCGGGTATTACGTTGTTTCCAATACACTCTTGGATCTGTATCATTCGTTAATGAGTTTCTAAGTTCTGGTATCTATTTTCGGGCTTCAGCCAGTTTGACATCAGGGTATCGACCTAAGGTTAAACGCGCTGGCGACGAGGCAAATCGAAAGCGATACTGCCAGGTAATGGTTCCAGCATCACTGATGCGCACACTTAAACCATCACAGTCTGAAAGCTCAGATTTAGTTGAATATGGTTTGCTGTTTATAGAACGTAACAGTGTGTCAGATAAAAACATTTTTAGAGCCTGCGTACATATTTAGTATTGATATATAGAGTTTATGACACATTAAAAATATGTACACAGATGCCCTAATAGCAAAGCAAATTCAATTAAATTGAATGAAGTGATTTAAAATGGAATTAATCATGATTTACATGACGTTAAATAGAAAAATGAGTAAAAATAAATGAACATAAATCATGATAATCAACCATCCCTATTTTGGCACGATTACGAAACATTTGGGGCGAATCCAAGTAAAGATCGACCATCACAATTTGCAGGTATTCGAACCGATCTAGAATTGAACATTATTGGTGAGCCTGAAACCTTTTATTGTAAACTTGCACCAGATTATTTACCTGCTGCCGAAGCCATACTCATTACAGGTATAACCCCGCAACTGGCTAACCTTAAAGGTATACCTGAAGCTGAGTTTATGAAACGTATCAATGGCTTATTTAGTCAACCAAACACCTGTGTTGTAGGCTACAACTCACTACGTTTTGATGATGAAGTCAGTCGTTATGGTTTTTATCGTAACTTTATTGACCCTTACGCACGCGAGTGGCAAAACGGTAATTCGAGATGGGACATTATTGATTTAGTTCGTGCTTGCTATGCATTTCGTCCCGACGGAATTAATTGGCCCATGAAAGAAGATGGCTCACCGAGTTTTAAGCTCGAACTACTCACTCAAGCCAATGGTTTAAGTCATGAAAAAGCTCATGATGCTATGTCAGATGTTTATGCCACCATCGCTATGGCTAAATTAATCAAGCAAAAACAGCCTAAACTGTATGAATATTATTTTAACTTAAGACGTAAACAAGCGGTTGCGGATCATATTGATGTGCTAAAAATGCAGCCATTGGTTCATGTCAGTTCAAAAATTAGTGCGCTGCAAGGCTGTACCACATTGATTGCACCAGTGGCCTATCATCCAACGAATAAAAATGCAGTGATCTGCGTTAATTTGGCGATGGACATTTCTCCCTTGTTAACCTTGTCGGCTCAAGAAATCAGCGACCGTATGTACACCTCGCGTCAAAATCTGGCCGAAAACGAGCTGGCGATACCACTTAAACAAATTCATCTGAACAAGTGCCCGTTTATCGGTTCACCAAAATTACTTGACGATGAGGTAACAGAAAAATTACAGTTTGATAAAGCATTTGCACGCGAGCAATATAAACGCCTGAAAAATCACCCAGAATTGCGTGAAAAACTGAACCAAGTCTTTGAACTTGAATCAGACCGTAAACCGATTACTGATCCTGATTTAATGCTCTACAGCGGTGGTTTTTTCAGCCATGCCGATAAAACGAAAATGGACATTATTTGCCATACAGCACCCCATAATTTAGCCGCATTAGCATTGCAGTTTGATGATCCTCGTATCAACGAAATGTTGTTTCGCTTTAGGGCCCGTAATTACCCAGAAACATTAAGCGACAGTGAAGCTCGTAAATGGCGAGATTTCTGTCAACAACGATTATCGAATGCTGATTATGTGATAAAACTCGAAAATCTGGTCGAAGAAACCAGCGAGAATGAACACAAACAAAAGCTATTAAAAGCCCTATACCAATATTTACAATCATTATAGTGAACTTTCACTTTACACAATTTATTTCATCTAAGGATAAGGGAATGCAAAATCGATTTTTAGAGAGCATTACTCAACTAGACAAGCCTTTGGCTACCGCACTTGTGCCAATACTTCATGAGCAATTTTGTGGTCATATTGATGCGATTCAATTTGCTGAGCTTGTAAAAGCAAGCGGCAAACCAGAACAACAAGTGCTAATGGATTTATTACCTATTGCAGCTGCACTGGCTAACCCTCCTATCAGCGAATTCTACGTAGGCGCTATCGCAAAAGGTGCCAGTGGCGACTTGTACATGGGCGCTAATTTAGAATTACCCGGAGAAGCGCTATTTCACAGCGTACACGCTGAACAAAGTGCAATCAGCCACGCTTGGCTGGCCGGTGAAACAGAAATTGTTGATATTATTGTCAACTTCAGCCCTTGTGGCCACTGTCGCCAATTTATGAATGAACTAGTCAATGGCAGTAAGATTAGAATTCATTTGCCAGAGCAAGAAACTAAAACACTAGCACACTATTTGCCTTATGCGTTTGGCCCTGCTGACTTAGATGTCACCATGCCGCTATTAAGTAAACGTCAGCAAGAATTTAATTGTGATTCTGATGACCCAATGATCATCGAAGCCATTGATCAAATGGGCCTAAGTTATGCGCCATACACCAACAATAACGCCGCTGTAGTTCTTGAAACCAAGGATGGCGCCACTTTCTGTGGTCGCTATGCTGAAAGTGCAGCATTTAATCCATCAATGCAGCCTATGCAAATGGCGTTATCAAATCTGATCCGTAATAACCGCCAATATAGCGAGATTAAGCGTGCTGTATTAGTTGAATCATCGGTAGGAAAAATTACTTTAGTGGGTGCTGCAATGGATGCTCTACATGCCATAGCCCCAATTGAACTACAACACATGGTTGTTGAACCTTTGATAGGCTAAACGAAAAAGCTTGCCATCTTAATCGGCAATAAAAAGGCGCTCATATGCGCCTTTTTTATTGAATTAAATACCACATGAAACTCAGATACAGTTGAACTTTTATGGTGAACATTGACTCGAGATAAGCGGTTCAACACTTGATTAAGAAATGCAGCACAAGCCTAAGAGACACCGTTATAGAAACACCGTTTTTAGAGACACAGTCGCTAAATCACCCCACTCCTGATAAAGACTTCTTCTATCAAATAAGCAAGATTATTTAACCGCCGCTTGCGGCAGTATTTGTGGTTACTTACTCGGGCATTATCGCTCACACATGATGCATCATGACACTTGGCAAACTCTGTCTGGCATCAAATTGTCACGAACTGCAGCTAAATACGTCTTAAAAGTTGAACTGCCCACAGATTAATAATGTGTTATATTTTAATAATCTACTGCTAATAACATGCTAAACTAATTCACTTTTTAATCGCTATACCGTTAAATAGCCTCTTTTTGGCAATAGCATTTATGAGCCAATTTATGTCGCTAAATGTCTTATAATCAACAAGGTGTCGCGATGAGTAATCACAGTCAAGGTTATGTAAAAATACATGACCAACAAACACATATGCCCTTAACCAAGCAAACGTAAAGTGAGTCACTATTGCGCATTTTGACCGTTAATAAGATCTTACTCTTTGTGCTGTTTTGTACAGTGGCCTTAGTGTGGATCATTTTCGAAAATGCCAAACCCATTACAGTCAAAATACTCAATAATTTACTCGCCGACAATCATATCGAAGTGCTTAACTTTGATGCCGAATATGTGTCGTTTAACCATATTTATATTCCTAGATTAGTATTGAAAGTGGAAGACAGTCATATCGCTATCCAAGAATTTAACCTTGAGCTGCGAGATAGCCTGCAAATTCTTAAAAATCAACAAATCAGTGCTGACGATATTATTAGTATCAAAACACACAGTGTTTATGTCGATTTAGGCGACAGTTTTTTTATTCGTCAGTCTCAACAAACAGAAGAATCGCCGGCGTCAATGCAGCTCAACTTGGCTAAATTACCCATGATTGAATTAGGCGAGATTAATATTAAGCTGCCACTTCTGGATAAAGATGATCCACAGCACAATACGTTAAAAATGGACAAGCTCACATTAACCCCAGAAGGTCAGTTAAATACCTTGTGGCGCTTTAATGATTTTCCATTATTTAGTCTTGATGCCACCTTAGATAAACAAGCGTGGCAATTTAATACGCTGGTTGATTTGGGCTTAAGTTATCAGGGACTTGAGTCATTAGATCAATATTTATATTTATTAAACAGCAAGCAGCAGTCACAACAAGCACAAGCTAATAATATGCTTAATGGCTTACAGCAACAGTTATCGCAGATACTGCAACCCATCCGTCAGCAACAACTCACAGTGAAAGGCCAGTGGACAGCCCATAGTAAAGTTGACTTAATGAGCGGCGAGATCAGCAGCCAACAATCAATTGATGGACTATCCTTGCACTCTCCACTGTGGCCAAGTGTATATTTTGCGCCGCAGCAGCCAATTAAATTAATGCTAAATATGGGTAACTACCCAATATCAACAACCTTAACCGACAACAAAACCACTAACGCGTTCGCGATTAAACTCAACATAGCGCCCATTAACTATCAACTGTCACCAACAGAACAAGACAGAAATAAGCTGATTAGATTATTTGCCGGTGATCATGATAATCAAATAATACATGCTATTGATCAACTTACGCCTAAGTTGGCTTCTCAGCAGGCCCATATTGATGTGCACATGGACTCCCCTATCGAAGCGGTTATTCCCTTACAAAATGATATGTTACCGTTACAAATAACACTGCCGGACTTGAAGCTGAGCATTGAGGGATTACTACTGCAAAGTCAGCTAACCTTGGCCCATACCACATTGAATAGTCACCAACAATTTAGCAGTGATTTTGACTTGGATATGGCTTTATCATCGCATGCCGCCATAAACCAAACCGAACAACAGCAAGCAGTAACACTCGCCACTGACGACACTCGGATAACAGATCCCATAACTGGCACAAATCAAAAGGCGGCCTTACAAGCATCGCCTTCAGCTCCAAGTACTATTGATATTAAAGCTTTATTTCCGCAAATTGCTTTAGATCAGCTGTTATTGTCAGAGGCTAAACTACACTTAGTCGGTAAAATATCGCAACAACAAGATCAACTCGCGCTATCGTTAGATTCAAGCTCTAGCTTTGCCATTAATCACAGTAGTATTTCACGCAGTGTAACCAGTGAGAATCAACAGCAAACTAAACAAACCAAAACAACGTCGGCGCAATGGGAGACATTTGGGCTTACGGTCAATGACACCTCTACCATAGTGTTCAAAGCAGACACGACTCAAATTGATCTGGCCCCTTTCAAGATTCAAATTGGTCAGCTTATTGGCCAGCAAGCAACGCATGCAGGCAAAAACGCATTATCGACCATAGAGGGAGTGATTAATAAAGCTGAGGTGGCGTTTAACCAAAAGTTATCCCTTGGATTGCATAGAGATGACTCTTTACAAACGTCATTAGACAAGTGGTTACAAACCCCAGCGACTAACGACATAGCATGGCGTGTCAATCAACTCGATATCACCAAACAGATCGGCAACAATCGCCGCCAGCCTTTGCTTGCGCTAAACCAGTTAAATGTCATTCAACAACTTAACTTATCCAAAGGACTATTGATCGGTAATGAGCAATGGCAACTCGATACTCTTACCTTAAGCAGCTACCACTTGCTTAAATTTGCGGATAAGAAAAGCCCCTTATCACTAGCAGGACAATGGACATTCGATACCGACATTGAAACCGCACTAAATACATTGCAAAAAGTCCAACCCTTGCCGAATGACTTTACTATACAGGGCCACAGTAAACTCATTGCTGGATTTGCCTTAAGCGAAATAGACAATAGCAGTCAATTTGAGATGAAGATTGAACAGCAGTTATCGTCTTTATCTGGGCAATGGCAAGATAAAACATTTAACGGCGGTGAAGTTTTTGCTCAATGCCAATTTAACTGGCAACAAACTTACGATGCGCCGAATACGGCCGCAGATGCAAAACACTTTGCTCACAGTAAGCTTGTCTGCCCACAAACGGCTATCAGTTTACAGCAAGCTAAAATCGGCTTATCGCTCACTAATTTAAATGTTAATGCCAATATTGAACTCAATAAAGATGGCAATAAACTGCCGACCAACTGGTTACAACAGGTTACCGGATTAAGTGAGACTAACATCAATCTTACCGCCAGTGGCGACATGCTGGATGGACGTTTTCTATTACCTGAATTTGTGCTTAAACTGCATGATAAATCTTATGGATACTTGTTATTACAAGGTCTTAGTTTAGATAAGTTTTTAGAAGAACAACCCCAAGTAGGAGTTAAAGCCAATGGCTTATTTGATGGCGTACTTCCTGCTGAATTAACGGATGGCAAAGTGACAATATCCGGTGGCAAACTTGCAGCGCGTAAGCCTGGAGGATTAATTGAAGTAGCCGGAAATCCTGCCATAGATAGACTAGAATTATCTCAACCCTATCTTGGATTGGTATTTACCGCACTTGAGCATCTTAACTACACTGAGTTGGCGAGCACATTTGACATGACACCCAATGGAGATGCCGTGCTTAACTTGGGTGTTAAAGGTAACAGCCGCGGAATTGAGCGACCTGTTCACCTCAATTACACTCATCAAGAAAACCTGATTCAATTATACAAAAGCACCCAGATTGGCAATCAACTACAAAACAAGATTGAAACAAAAATCCAATAGCAGCATAAAAGGATCGTCTACGTGAAATATTCATCGCTATATTTAATCAGTATCAGCACCATAATGGCATCGTTATGCCTATCAGCTTGTACGCCAACAGTAAAAATAGAACCGCCCGATAAGCCTATCGTGATTAACTTAAATGTAAAAATTGAGCATGAAATTAAAATTAGAGTGGATAAAGAACTCAATAATTTACTCGAAAATGATGAGTTATTTTAAGCAGAGGTGATCAAGATGAAATCAACTTTCACTTTCGCTACTGCACTATGCTTAACCAGTTTATTATGGAGTGCGAGTGCGTGGTCAATGACATTGCAAGAGGCTAAAGCAGCAAGAATAGTGGGTGAGCAACCGAATGGTTATTTAGGGTTAATTATCGACACTCCTGAGGCAAAACAGCTAGTATTATCCGTTAATGCTAAACGGAAATACTATTATCAATCAATCGCCAAACGACATAGCGTGAGCATTGATGAAGTCGCGACACTCGCGGCGCAAAAAGCCATTGAAGCAGCAGAACCTGGTCATATGATCCAAACGCCACAAGGGCAATGGCTAAAAAAATAACCACGATAGAAAACTATACGTGGTTATTTATATTCACTTAATATGACACCACTACATGGTCGCCATAGTCCAATAATCTAAGCGTTTTTGTGGTTCAGTGACAATGGATTTACAAGAATCTTTGTACTTTGCCATCAGTCCACCTAAGTTATTCGAGCCAGCTAATTTATCGATTTGCTGTTGTTTAGCGGCAATCACATCTTTTTCAACTTGCGCAGGCGCGCGATACTTTCCCGCAATAGCAACCGCATCAACTGCAGACGTTTTTAAACGGTCTCCGACTGCTTTCATTTGTGGTGCATTCATCGCACCAATCGCTTCAGAGCTAATTTGATAATAAGCTGCACATTCGATTAACTCATCAGTAAATGCCTTTTCTGCAGCATCTTCTGCACGTGCGGTCATGCTGGCGCAAAGTGCCGATACAGTAAAAATCCACATAGCAGATTTATTCATGGTTCTTTCCCTTCATGTTTAGAAATTAGTCGGTAATGTTAAGATTGATAATGCGTTAAACGAGATGTTAAAAACGGTTCCACTAGAGGCCATTCGGTTTCAAGAATCGAAAACACGACCGTGTCACGAATAGTACCATCAGCTAGGATTTTATGATTGCGTAATATGCCATCTTGCTTGGCACCGAGTCGTTCAATCGCATTTCGTGAGGCAAGATTATGCCTGTGAGTTCTAAATTCAACTGCTATGGCGTCTAAGGTATTAAAAGCATAACGGAGTATTAATAACTTAGATTCGGTATTTATGGCCGTACGCTGATAGGATTTAGCATACCAAGTGTAGCCAACTTCAAGTCTGCGATTGGGTTGATCCCAATGACAAATTCTAGTGCTACCAACAATGTTACCAGACACTTTATCACGCACGGCAAATGCAACGGCTTCGCCTCGGTTTTCACAGGCTTGTGCAAACTCGACATACGCTTTCATTCCCGAAGAATCGGGGATGTTTGTGTACCATAAGGTCCACAATTCACCGTCATTAGCAGCTAAAATTAAACTAGGAACATGGTCTAATGATAATGGTTCTAAAATAACATGCTCGCCAATTAAGCAATCTTGTCTATTAATCCAGCTCAAGTTAATGCTCCTGTTGTTGATAGGTTACATTACCTTAACTGCATATAGATATACAGCCAACGGCAACAATGTTTTTATTGATATTCTAAAAACATTGTTTTCTGTTGTGACTAAAGATTATCTTAAAAAGGGCTTATCACAGCACCAGGCTGACAGCGATATGATTAAAAGCCATGATTAGCGTGACTAACCCTAAACCATCCAGCAATACTGTTGCGAGTTTTCATTGTCGGTCTCACTTCATGAGGGAAACGTTCACTTAAAAACAGCACCAAGGTTCCAATTTTAGGATTAACCACTTCTAGAGGTAAATCAAATTCATCATAAATAATCAACTCACCACCGTCGTTTTCCTGCCAGTCAGAATTTAAGAAAAAGACTGTCGATAGAATGCGGTTTTGGCTGCCGTGCAGCGCATCGAGATGTTTTTTATAAAATGCCCCCGGCTCATAAACTGCGTAATGACTTTCAAAGTCAAATAGCCCCATAAACAAACGACGATTAAGGCCATCTTTAAGTTGACTCATCATCGACAAATATTCACGGTCAATAGGGTCTTGATTATCTAGCCAGCTAATTTTATCCGAACGAATATCAGGATTAATTTGTTGCTCAAAACCTCGACCAACGGCGGCTTGTTTAAAATCAATATCGCGCTGAGCTTGCACTTTTTCAAGCAAGGCCAGACTTACATAATCAGGAATGATATCGGATAAGAGGATATACCCTTTATCGACTAACGCATCTGCGATCACATCCAGCATTGCTTCACTTACTTGCGAAACCATACATGCCACATCCAACAGAAAGACTACGCTTTTTACTTTACTCAAGGGCCCGGGAAGAAAATTAAGGGCCTGATTTTCGAGGGGGCGTCATTACAAGGTATGATTGCCATACCTTGGTTATTTTTGGCGATTTTATATAATAAATACGCTCTGAACAACACTTATTAAAAGCATTTAAATTCATTAACTTAATCAAACCTAACACACATCAACAGCGAACCCTAATGGTTAAATTTGGCTATGTGACAGTATCACCTCTGTCGAACCATCCTGATCAGCATCATCTAAGCGTTGGGACTCATAAGCAGCAACATGACTTTGGTGCATCTTTAACGCGAGATATAAGTCTGAATGAATTGTAATGCCTTCTTCTCCAGACACCATATCGGTTTGTTCAAACCAACTAATTAATTGTCGTTTACGCCCTGCCAATACCAAACTCACTCCGCGTTTACGCAATAATGCATTGATGTCGGTCAACATGGCCATTACGCTCAAATCTAAATGGGTAAAACATGGCACCGCATCGATAATCACGCACTCAATGGTTTCTTGTTGATTCTGACGAGCAAATCGTTCAAGCAGACGTCGTTTAAAGTAGGTGGCATTAAAATAAGTCAGTGGAGAATTAAATCGATAAATGAACACACCAGGCACAGATGCGGCTTTATCACTGCTATCAACGCTACGAATAATCCCTTTGGCATCAAGCCCGAGCACTTGATCTGTTGGTCGCATGACCGTTCGTAAAAACTGAAATAATCCCAATAGCACCGCAAGGGTAATTCCGGGAATAACGCCAATAAACAGAACAGCAAAGAAAGTTGTTAAGGCCAAATAAAATGCTTGGCGATCGCGTAAACGTAATCCCCACAGCGCTTTCAGATCGATAAGATGTATTGAGGCTATCACTAACACAACGCCCAATGCTGCACTGGGAATAAACTCTAACGGCGTGGTTAAAAACACTGCCACAATGGCGATCAATACCGCCGCAATCACGGACACTAATTGGGTTTTTCCGCCATTAGCATCATTTACAGCCGTACGAGAATCTGCGCCACTAACGGCAAAACCTTGCGAGAGAGCAGAAGCAATATTGGCTAAGCCTAAAGCTTTAAACTCTTTATCGGCATCAATGTCATAACCATTTTTAGCAGCAAAGCTGCGGGCGGTAAGCATCATACTGACAAAGCTCACCATCGCTAAATTGAGCGCCGGCATGACTAACTCACGAGCGATACCGATATTAAACACTGGTGTTTGAAATGATGGCATTCCTCCTGCCACGCTTCCAATCACCGCAATATCATAGTCGGTTAAGTGGAAAAGCCACACTAAAGCGGCGCCAACAGCAATAGCAAACATCGACGCAGGCCAAGTTGGTTTAAAGCGTTTCATTGCAAAGTAGACAATCACGGTAAGGATGGCCATCAATAGCGTCGGAATATGGGTTTGCGACAAATAGCTTGGTGCACCACCTAAGCGTTCAAGTAAGTATTTTTCATCAAAGGTAAAACCGAATATTTTCGAAAATTGGCCGACAATAATGGTAATGGCGACACCATTGAGTAGTCCCATTAGAATAGGTTTTGATAAAAAGTCCGCTAATACACCTAATTTAAATCGACTGGCGATTAAACACCAAAAACCGGTCATCACGGTCATGGTCATCACTAATTGCCAATGTTTAAGGCTGTCGCCGGCCGCTAAAGGTGTCACTACCGCAGCAATAACCGCACAAGTTGCCGCATCGGGACCAACAATAAGTTGTCTTGAGGTGCCAAATAAAGCGTAGATGATCATAGGTAACACGCAAGAGTACAACCCCACAGCGGCATTCACTCCGGTTAATTGCGCATAAGCAATTGCCACAGGTAACGCAACCGCGGCAACAGACAAACCGGCGCGAACATCATCCTTGAGCCAGCTTCGCTCGTAACGAGAGAAGGTCTCTAAACCTGGCATAAAATCATACAAACGACTCAGTACCACAACAACCTCAATACTTATAATCTAGGTTGTTATCATAGTTTTATTTCAAATTAATTACGACATATTCACCTGCGATAAATAAACATATTTCAGGATGGGACATACGCAGCAAAAAAAGCCGAGCATATTATGCTCGGCTTGTTAGATACTCACAATCGCAACACGCTCATTCGCTTTGGCGATAAAAAAGCATCAATGCATTACTGTAATTGCAGTTGATACACAGTTGTGGTGCCGCTAACCTCATTACCAATCAATAACAATGGCAAGCCTGTCGGGCTATATTGGCTGGCAATAAACTTCATCCCTTCTGGGCCTAAATCACCTGCTAATGTTGCATCACCTTCAACGTCACCAGTATCGGTATCAATGACATAATCAGCATCAAAGTTACGGTTGCTGACATAATCGACAAACGATACGGCAAATGGATTAGTAATATCGTAAATCATAAATCCAGAGGTACGCTCTAAACCAATAAAGGCATAAGTGCGTGAGCCTATTTGGCCAAGAGCGAGTGCCTCTGGCTCTGGACCTTTATCGTCACTGCGGCTATCACCTTTGTTTTCATCGTTATTATTATTGAAGTTCGTTGCCAGTATCGCAGCCGTAATTCGCTCAAAATCACCAGCGCTGTCAAATACTTGCTGGCCATCAGCAGTCCAAATCGAAAATGAACGCCCGCCATAAGCAACAATTTTATCCATTAAGCCATCATTGTTGTCATCACCCATACTGGTAGTGACTTTTAAGCGCCCAAGCTGTGTTTTATCTTGCGCTGCGGCAAATTGTGGATGGTTTGGATCTAAGCTTAGATCTGCTGCACGAGCCTCTTCGGAAAAACCGGCGTAATCCCGTGAATCCCCCTCATTGGCAGTGACAATAAAATCAGTATTATTCCAGCGATAACTGGCTATCGTATCTGGCTGATACATACCATACACCCCAGCGTAAGCCTGTATATTTATGGCATCATCTTTATCACTGGCATCGATTTTATTGGCGTCTAAGCCAAAGTCTTTAAGCCCTAAAGCAATAATACTTTTTACCGCTGCCGCCTTGATATCAATCACTGCAATGGCGTTATTTTCTTGTAAACTGACGTAAGCAGTTTGGCTGTCTGGCGACACGGCAATATATTCAGGCTCTAAATCTTGCGCGACACTCGCTCCAGGGCCATTGATCTTAATTAATGGACTCAGTTCTGCATTACGTGAACCACCAACATTAAAATCATTGAAACCGATTAGGGTAGCCGTTGTGGCAGGCACACCATTAGTGATTGCAATTAACGCGATAGAACCTTCAGGGTCGATATCAAAAGCACTATTTGGCTCACCTTCGTTGGCGACTAATAACATGCTACCGTCAGGGCTGAACACGACATTGTCGGGTAATGCTCCAACGTCAACAAATGACAAGTACTGGGGTAACTCACTGTCTGATAAACGATAAAATGCAACAATGCCATTACCTTGGGTCGCATTACCTAAGGCGTCTGCTCGTTCAACGGCAGCGGCGAGTAAATTACCCGATACACTGACGCTGTTAACTGCGCCTAATAAAGTTAAGCCAGTATCGACACTGATATTTAAGTCCGTTTTTTTGCTGAGATTATTTAAACTGTAACCGGCTTCAGCGTAAACCGGCGCTTGAGTTAACATCGATATATCAACCACATCAACTTTACCACTTTGAGCATTAACGACAAATGCGCTTTGGCTTGCCGAATGATAATCAACAATTTCTGCGGCACTAAGACCATAAACACCTGATTGATAACGCCCCACTAATTCAGCGCTCAGAGTATTATGGGCTTGATTACACATTATTTGTGTTTGCGCCGCATCAACTTCACTTGCATCTAGAACACCATCACTATTGATGTCTACTCCAGTTTCAATTTGCTGGCCGCCGAATGGACATTGTGCATCGCCGACAGCAAGCGAGGTTAACGCAACCAGGGCTGACAACCCAACGTCTCCATTGGTGCCATCCATGCCCTGAGCTCCCGCTTGTCCATCGTCACCATTGCATGCCGTTAACAACATAGTGGCCATGATTGAAGAAACCAGTAGTGCCGTTTTACCCTGAGGGAAGCGTTTCATAAACTAAAGTTCCGAATTAAGTTATGCAAAATAATGCCAACAACTTAGATAATCAAGGTGAAGTTTTAATGACAAAAATGTTGCATTTTTGTTCTATTTGAATTCACTCTATTGCCTTAATGTAAATGCTATTTAGCTAAATTATTCATTACAAATTCAGGCTCAGAAAATGCGCCATAGCGTGGTAAACTAACGAAAATTTTTAGCCATTTTCAGCAAAAACGCACAAAGCACATGAGGTTCCCGTGGTATCGCCATCAAAGTCCAACTCATCTCCAGTATCAGCGGGTATTCCCCACTTAGCGATGTTAATACCTATGCTTGCCGCGATTGTCGCCATTACTCCTTTAGCCATCGACATGTACTTACCAGCGATGTCTACATTGGCCTTAGGGTTTGATACCGACATCACGACAGTGCAACAATCGCTGAGTATTTATCTGGCGGGCTATGCATTAGGCATGCTGATATTCGGCCCATTTGCCGATAAGATAGGCCGACGTCCACTGGTCATATTTGGCTTATTAGGCTTCACGATTATTAGCTTGCTTATTGCATTAAGTACCAGTATTGAACAATTTTTGATATTGCGTTTTGCACAAGCTCTGATTGGTGCTGCTGCCACGGTTGTGGTGCCTGGCTACATTAAAGAGATTTATGGCGACAATACCGCCAAAGGCATGTCTTATGTCAGCCTGATTATGATGTTAGCGCCATTACTTGCACCTACTTTGGGCAGTTTGATAATGGAACTCGGCGATTGGCATCTTATCTTCTTAAGCCAAAGTTGTTATGCCATCACATTATTAGTCTTAGTATTATTTAAACTAAAAATGCCCAGCGATAAAGACCTAGGCAGTCGCAGTCAAAAGACCTTTTTAGGCGGCTACTACACAGTCTTTGCTCGCAATGGCGTCAAACTGAATTTATCCAGCGGTGTATTAACTTCATTTGCTTTCTTTTGTTACTTAACCGCTTCGCCTTTTATCTACATGGAAGTGTTTAATTTAGATAAATCGCTGTTTGCGATTTTATTTAGCACGAATGTGGGAGCCTTGATGCTCGCCAACATTGTCAACTCTAGAGTGGTTAGCCGATTCGGCTCCAAACGGATGTTACATGTGTCAACTTTCTTCGGAGTCATTGCCGCAACTGGCTTGCTAGCCGTTAATTTACTCGATTTAAGTTATCATTTTACCGTGTTAATGCTTATTCCTTTAATGGGCTCGCTAGGGGTGATGTCAGTCAATGCCGACGCCATCGTATTAATGAAATTCAAGCAAGAAACCGGTACTGCCACCGCAGTGATTGGTACACTACGATTTGGTTTTGGCGCAGTCGCGGGGCCACTGCTGGCATATTTTTATGACGGTACCGCTGTGCCTTTTGCAGCCTTGATGCTTGGCGCTATTTTATTAGTCGGGCTATGTCAGTTTTTTCAAAGTACTTTATCGAAAAATAAGACCCTTTAATGAATAAAGTATTACCACAAATAAAGTCATCGATATCGGTGGCTTTATTCTTATGAGAGTGCCAAAACAGTCAACCCTCCCCTTCGCTTAACTCATTGATTAATAATGATGAGAACAAGGTACTAATCTGGCAACTTCCCAGTGACTCTCTGGCCTTGTTGTTTAGCACATATTCATCAATAAACAGCAAAGAAAATCGCAGCACTCATCCAGCTAGTAATAAAAAAACCACCCAATATATAGCCCATCATCCAAGTGTGTAATCTTGATTCACCAATCCCTGGCTCAGCAGCGATTAAATGACTGCACCAAGCAAAATCGTTATGACCACGGCAAAAGTAAAGCAAATCAAACACGCTATTTTCACATATGAATTGAAACTCAGTTGAACTCGATCTTCATCTCCATACACTTAAGTACATTCCTGCAATGCCACATTCGACCGCTAATTAGGTTGCTAAGTCGCTAATATTTAGCTGTTAACTTCAGTATAAATAGTGCAGCGCTTTATTGATAAACACCCACTGCTTTCAAGCCCCAAATAAAAATCATAAACATGAAACTATTTCAACAAACAAAAATAATTAACCAAAGGGGTTGCAGTAAAAATAAATTTACATAAGATGGAGGCAAGTTACTGCTTCAGTAACGATAAAACCAGCCATTGAATATTACGACAGCAATATTCAATCTTCGAGTTTGAATTATCCTTCAAGCTTATTGATAAAACGATTACCGTCGTTGTATACAAGATACTGTTTACCATACGGTAACTTAATAAGGATGTATTTCATGGAAAAGCTTTCTGGCGCGAGTATGATCGTGCGCTCATTAATTGATGAAGGTGTCAGCCATATCTTCGGTTACCCCGGCGGTTCGGTGTTAGACATTTACGATTCTCTGCACAAAATATCCGGTATCGAACACATCTTAGTACGTCATGAGCAAGCTGCCGTGCACATGGCTGATGGCTACGCACGCGCTACCGGAAAAGTCGGCGTGGTACTTGTGACCTCAGGCCCTGGCGCAACTAACGCAATTACCGGGATAGCCACCGCGTACATGGATTCAATTCCGCTAGTAGTGCTGTCTGGTCAAGTACCGAGTAATTTGATTGGTAATGATGCCTTCCAAGAATGTGACATGATTGGTATTTCACGTCCTATCGTAAAACACAGCTTTTTAATAACCGACGCTAAAGACATTCCTGAAACAGTCAAAAAAGCCTTCTTCATTGCAGCAACAGGTCGCCCAGGCCCAGTGGTAATTGACTTGCCAAAAGACTGCTTAAGCCCAGATATACTGCATGATTATATTTATCCAGACAGCGTAAAAATGCGCTCATACAATCCAACAACTGTTGGTCATAAAGGCCAAATCCGTCGCGGCTTGCAAGCTTTATTAGCGGCTAAAAAACCTGTGTTATATGTCGGTGGTGGCGCGATAATTTCGGGTTGTGACGCGCAAATTCTGGCGCTTGCAGAGCGCTTGAACATCCCTGTGGTCAGTACCCTAATGGGCTTAGGCGCATTTCCTGGCACCCACAAGCAAAGTTTAGGCATGTTGGGGATGCATGGTTTATATGAAGCCAATATGGCAATGCATAATACCGATTTAATCTTTGGTATTGGGGTCCGTTTTGACGACCGCACCACCAACAATGTTGAAAAATATTGCCCTAACGCAACCATTTTGCACATCGATATTGATCCATCATCTATCTCTAAAACGGTTCGGGTCGATATTCCGATTGTGGGTTCTGCCGATAATATTCTAGACGCTATGTTAGATTTACTCGATGAAACGAACGACACCAATGATGCGACCGCTATGGCTGCTTGGTGGAGCGATATTGAAATTTGGCGCTCACGTCAAAGTTTAGAATTTGATCGCACCAGCGACAGAATCAAACCACAGCAAGTGATTGAAACCTTATACAAACTGACTAATGGCGATGCTTATGTGGCGTCAGATGTCGGCCAACATCAAATGTTTGCTGCCTTGTATTACCCTTTTGATAAACCTCGCCGTTGGATTAACTCGGGTGGATTAGGCACTATGGGCTTTGGTTTGCCTGCGGCAATGGGCGTTAAAATGGCGTTTCCTGAGGAAACGGTAGTATGCGTCACAGGTGATGGTTCTATCCAAATGAATATTCAGGAGCTTTCTACCGCACTGCAATATGACACTCCGGTGAAAATTATTAACTTAAACAACCGCTTTCTTGGCATGGTAAAACAATGGCAAGACATGATTTATTCCGGTCGTCATTCACAATCTTATATGGACTCTGTGCCTAATTTCGCCAAAATTGCCGAAGCTTATGGCCATGTTGGTATGAATATCAATCACCCTGATGAATTAGAATCAAAACTAGCTGAAGCATTGGCAATGAAAGATAAATTAGTCTTTGTTGATATCAGTGTCGACGAGACTGAACACGTATACCCAATGCTCATTCGTGGCGGTGCAATGAACGAAATGTGGCTAACCAAGACGGAGAAAAGCTAATGCGTCGTATTATTTCTGTATTACTTGAAAACCAACCGGGCGCATTATCACGAGTGGTAGGTTTATTTTCTCAGCGCGGTTACAACATTGAAAGCTTAACCGTGGCGCCAACTGAAGATACAACCTTGTCACGTTTAAATATTACCGTGATTGCAGATGCCAATATTCTCGAGCAAATTGAAAAGCAATTGCACAAGCTTATTGATATTTTGAAAGTGGCTAATATTACTGAGTCACCCCACATTGAACGCGAAATTGCCTTAGTAAAAGTGAAAGCTCAAGGCGATCAACGCGAAGAAGTCAAACGCACTGCAGATATTTTTCGTGGTCAAATTGTCGATGTGACTTCCAATATCTATACCGTGCAGATGGTTGGCACCAGCGATAAAATTGATGCATTTATCCACGCGATCACCGACATGACCAAGGTGATTGAAATATCACGTTCTGGTGTTGTAGGTTTAGCCCGTGGTGAAAAATCCATGAGAGCCTAACCGCAGCTTGTCTGAAGTAAAAAGCAGAGTCACTAATAATATATAGTGGACTCTGCTTTTTTTTGGGCGATAGAGCCAGATACTCCCAACAGCTTACTGACTCAAGTTTAGATTTAACACTCATCACCATTGCATGAGGGTCAAGCTTGCCAACCTTCACCATAAGCTTATAGACGCTAATAGCTTAGCTATATAACGGCTGCGCATCGATAGGTTTAGCTTCAACAATATAACGATATTCGGCATTACCAGAGAGTTGATCAAACGGATAACAGGTGATCAAGGTTAAGTGTTTTTCTGCCGTAGGAGCAAGCACCTTCATGTCAGTTTCATGCACCACTTCAGTGGCCGTTATTTGATATAACACTCGTACACCCTCGGTACTGTATAGCTCGATGATGTCGCCCAATTTTACATATTGTAAACGCATAAAGTGACTGTCACGATGACCCGCTATAATGGTATTCCCCTGCTCCCCTAACCCAGCGCCGCCTAGCATCAATCCCGGCCCAAAAGCCAAATTACGCCCAGAGGCCCCAGCGAGCACATATAGATCGCTACCTAAGGGCTGAAACCCATCGGTTTGCTGTTGCAATACGCGCATTTTCGCCACGGGATGAGTGTCGGCCCACGACCAGGGTTTATGTGGTTGGTTATCCACCAAGGTTTGTTCAAAGGCACGTTCAATCAAAAATTGCGCAAAATGGGCTTTAGCTTGCATATAACCTCCTTGTATTAATAGTCCGCATCCGAGCACGCTCATCAGCACAATCACAATCCAGTGTTTGGTCGGTGATATAGTTCGCTGCATCATTTAGCTCCCGTTTAATCCTGTGATTCAATCACTAACACCTGCCCTGGTAAACGTTGTCTTAACCATAAATAGTGCAGTAAACCCAAACCTAATAAGCTAAAACCGATTAATAACCATAAGCGACTGGCGGTTCCCGTTTGAGGCAGCACTTGCGACGATGGTGCCGCTTGCAAACCATGTGGCAGATGATTCTGTAATTGCACGTCAATAGGGCTATCAATTAATGGATTTACCGGTGTCACGTCTACTGCAACTAAACTGGTTTGGCTGGTCACTAGGTGATACAGAATGCCTAACGCTTCCACTTGTTTATCAACACGTTGACGATTACTACTGTCTTTATACAATTCGAGTGAGGTGATTTGCGCATTCGCCCACAATAGATCAATGCCTTTTGCTGCTTGATTATCATCAAAATCAAGCTGTTGTTGCCAATACTGACCATTGATATTACCTGAGACAATAATCGGTTGCTGCTGGTGTGATGCCGATTTAATGCTGACCCAAAGTGGTTCGTTTTGGTACAGGTCGCTAATGGTTGTCGGCCAGTAATCCGGTACGCTGCCATCAAGGTAATACAAGCCAATATTGGTTAGCACTGGTTGCTCAATTTTATGTAACAACTGCTCAATTTTTTGCTGCACTTCAGCCTCATCACCAATATAGGTAAATGTGCCACGGCCCATAGTGGCGGCTCGGCGCATAAAGTCTGAATTCGGTGCAGAGCCAATGCCAACAGTAAATAATCGACTGTCACCTAATTGATTACTAATCAATTGGTACAGTTCATGTTCATTACCCACAGCACCATCTGTCATAAAAATAACCTGACGCAACATGGACTCGTTATGCTTAGCAGTTTGATCGTTTTGTGGTGCTTGGACACTGTCCACCAGCGCGGTTTGTAATGCACCGCGCATTTCGGTGCCACCATTAGCGTCTAATGATTGAATAAACCGATTTGCTCGATTGATATTACGACTATTGGCAGGCAATGGTGTTGCCGACAACATAGTCACGTCACTGTTAAATTCAATAATATTGAAACTGTCGATATCACGCAGCCCAGCGAGGGCAAATTGTAATGCTTGTTTGGCCTGAATAATCGATTGACCAGACATAGACCCAGAGGTGTCGATAACTAAAATCAGTTCTCTGGCGATAAGATGTTGCTCACTAACCTCGACACTGGGCGGCATTAACATCACTAACGAGTACAAATTATTATCTACGGGATTGGCTTGTCTTTGCTCCGCCCCTGCAACATTTTTAGCATCCGTAAAGTCATTACTATTATCTGTCACATGGGTTTTGCCAGTTTGATAAAATGTCGCCGCTTGCGGTAATGCGCCAACATTGGCTTGCCATTGCAGCACAAAATCACGGTCGGCAATTTGTTTACCTGCAAAGCTCACATTGTAATAATGGCCATGACTTGACTGTTTAATTGGATGATACAGACTGTTTAGCGAGTTCAACTCAAACCCTGCATCTATGTTTACTTGCATATTAACCATCAGTTGAGAATGGGCTTGAACTATAGACTTCACCTCATTATGGCTAGACGGCATGGTTTGCTGTTGCGGCTCGCTATTATGATCCCCTTGCGGGTTATAACGCGGCGTAATCGCTAATGGAAAACGTAAACTAAACATCCCATCGCGGTATTCAACCTGTTGCTGGTAACTGATCTCAACAATTAACTGCTCATGCGGAGCAAGATTGGCCACATCTGATGAAAATAAGTTACGACGCTGTTGCTGTAATAAACTGGCTTGTTTACCTTGTTTTTTAGCGGTCTCAAACGTCTGTAATGCTTGCTTCTTAGGTTGGATTTTACCCACTATAATCTTGTCACCTATGCGTAACTGCATGCTATCAACGGCGGCATTTTCGGGTAGCGGAAAGACATATCGCCCGTTAACCCATTGATCTGAATCATTGATAAACACTTGCTTAACCGTGACACGATTAAGCAAACCCGACACATCCATGCTCACTTGTGTATCCAGCGCTAAGGCTTGTATAACTTGGTTTTGGGTAGAATAGACTAAGGTTCCTTGGCTGATATCGTTATCTTGATATCCAGACGGTGAGGCAAATGCCCTTGTAACACAGGCATAAATGACAAATAACAAACCGAAACACAGTAATTTATAGACATGCTTTACAGAAAAATGTGGCATCAAAAAAAACGGGCGCATATGTAGCTCCTTACCCTTAGATACCCAAACAACCTGCTCATATTGACTTCAGGAGGCTTGGGTATAAGCGCCAACATCATTGTTTGCGCCGACATGAGTAATCATTAAAACAAAAAGAAAAATCGACTTAGTGACATTGTTTGGCACTCCATTTTGCAAACAAATATGCAAAACCGTGCTCGGTGTTTAGTTGGCCGCGAGTTCAGCACCCGGCGCCATTAACTTGAGCGTTACTCGACGATCAAAAAAGTCATTTTCAAAATTTTGTTCTTGATGCATTGGCGATGTCGCGCCATAAGCTTGTCCATGCAAACGGTCACGTGCTATTCCTTGTATCACCAAATATTGCGTCACTTCAGCTAAGCGCTGCTCAGACAAGGCTTGGTTAAAATCATTATCACCACGGCGATCGGCATAACCGGTTAGATCAATGGTTAATTCAGGTGATAAGTTCATCATATAAGCCACATTATCTAGCTGTTGTTCAAATAGCGGTTCAATGTGGCTCGATCCGGTTTTAAACTGCACGTTCATACCTATGGTGAGCTCATTAAGCGTCTGCAATTGGTTGGCTTGTTGTTCGGTTAAATTAGACTGTAATTGATAATACTTTTCAGACACTTGCTCCAAGGATTGCTGCTTGGCATTCAGAGCCATTAATTGCTCATTGGTTTGAGCCAATTGCTGTTCTTGATCTACCAGTTGCTGTTTCTGCACGGTAAGCTCAGCATCATCACCAACCGACTTACCAATAAAAGTACCGGTAAATGCACCAATAATGGCCCCAACAGGCCCACCAATCACAGCACCAAGTAAAATCCCAGAGCTCAAACCCACTAGCTCTTCGGTATGTTCGCGTTCATCGATAGTATCAGTGTCGTTAGCCCAGCTGACATTTGATACCATCATGGTAGTGATCATCGTTGCGGCAATAAGTTGCTTTTTCATAAAGAATCCCTTTAGCGGTTGTTTAAAAAACGTTCGTTATCATCAATGCATCATTTAATGCGTTGCGGATTAACGCTATGTCGCTATTAAACACCTCATAGATGGCTTTATTGGGGAGCAAAAATGGCAATGTGGCGATCAAATGTGGCAACAATATGGCAATTGCCGTAGACGGCTTTTTTGGTTGATAAAATCCTGTATAGTCAGCACTGTATCTATTTATCAGCTCATTAATTGAAATCATCCCATGAAACGAATTGCCATTGTTGAAGACGAAGCCGCTATCCGCGAAAACTATAAAGATGTCCTGCAACAGCAAGGATATAGCGTGCAAGCTTATGCAAACCGCCCCGCAGCTATGCTCGCCTTTAATGGTCGTTTACCTGACCTAGCCATTATTGATATAGGTTTGGAACATGAAATTGATGGTGGTTTTACCCTATGCCAGTCACTTCGGGCGATGTCGAGTAGCTTACCGATTATCTTTTTAACCGCCAGAGACAGCGACTTTGATACCGTTTGTGGCCTACGTTTGGGCGCTGACGACTACTTAACCAAAGATGTCAGTTTTCCTCATTTATTGGCGCGTATTGCAGCACTGTTTCGCCGTTCTGAACTCATAGGCTCAAGCCCCATTGAAGACAACTTACTCGAGCGCGGTCACCTCACCATTGATGGCAACCGTATTCAGGTTTATTGGAAATCGCTGCCAATAGAGCTGACGGTGACCGAATTTTGGATGGTACACGCTATGGCAAAACATCCAGGTCATGTGCGCAGTCGCCAAGATTTAATGCAAGAAGCCAAAATTTACGTAGACGACAGTACTATCACCTCACATGTAAAACGCATTCGTAAAAAGTTTATCGCTATCGACTCCGAGTTTGACTGTATCGATACCGTGTATGGTATGGGTTATCGCTGGGACAATATTTAACCGATGAATTTACCTATAGGACTGCGCGCCAAAGTTGTCATTTTGTCACTGTTTTTACTCTGCCTACCTTGGCTTGGGTATGAATATGTGTGGGAAATGGAAAAGTACTTGCGCTATGGCCAAGAAAAAACGTTGGAAGGTACTACTCAGGCACTTGCCACCGCCTTACATGAGCGACCTAAATTATTTGACAACCAAGCCAGCTTTTTAAACCAAGTTGAAGAAGGTCGCGACTTATACGCATACCCGTTAGCGGGCCCAATCCAACTTGATGGCAAACTCACAGATTGGGACTTATACCAACACCGCACCTTAAACTACTCTGATGAACATGTGCTTTATCAACGTAATAAATCCGAGCCAATTGATATCAGTTTTAACCATATGGTGGGTAAATACGGCGGTTACCTGTATGGATTTTTTAATGTCACTGATCAAAATGTCGTTTTTCGTAGCCGTAAAAGTTTGCGCATCGACAGAAACGATCACTTAGTCATGGCCACTCAATCGCCCGATGGTCAGTTCAGGCGTTATATAATTGCCAACACTCAAAGTGGCTGGTTAAGTGCATTTGAATTACCCGCTGATCCCAGCCAATCTATGCCCGTCAGTCCAGAAGTGCGTATTCAAGGACAATGGCTCAAGACAGAGCAAGGCTACAATATTGAATTCAGGCTGCCGCTGGAAATGGTCGGCAGTAAACTAGGTTTTGCGATTCATAATGTCAACGATGCCAAAACCCGGCAATTAGTGAATATCATCGGCACATCAGCCACCGATTCCGTCGCCAGTTTAGGCACGGTACTTGTGCCCTCACCTGAAATTGAAAGCATTATTAAAGGCATGAGCCATAACAGCTCACGCATTTGGGTGGTCGATAATCATGGCCGAGTACTGGCTAAATCGGGCGATATTCGTTCATCATCCAATACGTGGGCGGATGACCTAGACGTCAATCAAGCAGACTCGTTTTGGCAGCACGTCAAGCAGCAATATATATTGCCGCTGTACTACAAAATATTAACCCGTCCACCGCAAGACTTTATCGATTCGCTGCAAGACTCTACCGAACTCACTGGCAGTCACATTGAAAAAGCCTTAAGCGGTAAGCAAGGCTCAACATGGCGCCTCACCCCAGATAATAAAGCGGTGGTACTGGCCGCGGCCAGCCCAATATGGATTGACGATAAAGTCATGGGCGTAGTAATAGCAGAGGAAACCACTCACGGTATTCGCAGCCTACGTAACCGCGCATTAGAAAAGCTG
This sequence comes from Shewanella sp. SR43-4, assembly GCF_014163845.1. Taxonomy (NCBI): domain Bacteria; kingdom Pseudomonadati; phylum Pseudomonadota; class Gammaproteobacteria; order Alteromonadales; family Shewanellaceae; genus Shewanella; species Shewanella sp. SR43-4. The sequence continues at coordinate 37,344 of NZ_JACJEB010000018.1, forward strand.
TTTAACGTTATCTTGACCATTATGAGCATGGGCACATTAGCCTTATTTATCTTTGCTTCCAGTATTTCAAGTCGCATCCGTCGTCTGCGTGATCAGGCTGAACTCGCCATCGACAGTCAAGGCCGGGTAAGGCAGCAAATTGTCGCTTCTAAAAATCGTGATGAAATCGGTGACTTGTCCCGCAGCTTTTCAAGTATTGTCAGTCGTTTAGGTCAGTATACACATTATTTGGAAAATATGTCATCGCGCTTGTCGCATGAACTGCGCACCCCAGTTGCCGTGGTTCGCAGCTCGCTTGAGCATTTGGGTTTACAACAACTTGATGACCAATCGCAAAAATATGTTAATCGCGCTCAGGAAGGCGTCAGTCGCTTGCATCTTATTTTAAATAACCTAAGCGAAGCTACCCGCTTAGAAGCCAGTTTAACCCAAGCTGAAAGCTGCCACTTTTCATTAAAGAAGGTCATCAGTGGTTGCATGCAAGGCTATCAAATCACCTATCCAGATCAAGTATTTACCGTGCATATTGAAGATAAAACCCTGTTTTGCGACGGTGTTCCGGAATATATTGCTCAATTAATGGATAAACTGATCAACAACGCAATTGAGTTTCATGAGCCCGCCAGCGCGATTACTGTCAGCCTGACTCAATACAATAAACAGGCGATATTGAAAGTCAGTAATATTGGCCCTTTATTGCCTAAAGACATGAATAGCCAAATTTTTGAATCCATGGTGTCAATTAGGCCGCAAGGTATAAACGGCAAGCCACATCTAGGTTTAGGCTTGTATATTGCTCGTTTGGTCACCGACTTCCATCATGGCACGATTAAAGCTAGCAACATGATAGAAAATGGTATTGAAGGCGTCGAAATATGCCTGACGTTACCCTTAAGTGATGAAAAATAGTCAACCACAGCATTTAAGCGCTTTTATTTACGTTTGTAGGTGCTAGGATAATCAACTTTGGTATATCACTCACCGTAGCGCATTTATCCATGTCATTGATATTTTCTAATAAAAATTAGCTAAAGCATAAACCGTGGACTCTACACATAATGGAAGTAACAACATGAGCAAAGACGATAAACTCGCCACCCAAATTGTTAGCGTTGGCCGCGAAAAAAAATTCACCAAAGGCATTATCAATCCACCCGTATTTAGAGCCTCTACAGTGGTGTTCGACACCATGGACGAGATGCGTTTTGCGATTAAAAACAAAACCAACGGTGAAATGTTTTATGGTCGTCGCGGCACCCCAACCCATTTTGCATTTCAACAAGCCATATGCGAACTTGAAGGCGGCGCGGGTACTGCATTATACCCTTCGGGTGCAGGCGCGATCAGCAGCGCTTTGTTGGCATTTTTAAAAAGTGGCGACCACTTATTAATGGTCGACACCGCCTATGAACCGACACGCGACTTATGCAATAAAATGCTCGCGGGTTTTGGTATCGAAACCACCTATTACGACCCAATGATTGGCGATGGCATTCGTGAGTTAATTCGTCCAAACACCAAGGTGTTATTTTTGGAATCACCAGGTTCTATCACCATGGAAGTGCAGGATGTTCCAACGCTCAGTCGTATCGCCCACGAACATAACGTTATTGTGATGCTGGATAATACTTGGGCCTCACCAATTAATTCTCGCCCATTTGATATGGGTGTCGACATCTCAATTCAAGCAGCCACCAAATACATTGTCGGCCATTCAGATGTGATGATGGGCACGGCTACTGCCAATGAACAGCATTGGGAGCAACTGCGCGAAAACAGTTACTTAATGGGCCAAACCACCTCGCCTGATGACGTGTATTTAGCCGCGCGAGGCTTACGTACCTTAGGGGTGCGTATGGCACAGCATAATAAAAATGCCTTAAAAGTGGCTAATTGGTTGGCGACTCGTGCAGAAGTCGATCATGTGCGTCACCCAGCGTTTGATACTTGCCCAGGCCACGAATTTTTTAAACGCGACTTTAGCAGCGGTAATGGCTTATTCTCGTTTGTGCTTAAGCAAGGCGACTTAGCATCGGTGACGGCTTTTGTTGAAAACATGGACCATTTTAAAATGGGCTTTTCATGGGGCGGTTTCGAAAGCTTAATTTTAGGGGTATTTGGTATTAACAATATCCGCACGGCTACCCACTGGGACAACAGCAAGCCATTAATACGATTACATATTGGACTTGAAGATGCCGACGATTTAATTGCAGATCTTGATGCGGCATTTAGCCGATATAATGCAATACTACAAAAATAGCCCTACTCGTGGCTGTAACGCTTTGTTAAAAACGTTTATGGAATGTTCAAACTACAGGGATATAAATGAATATCATCAAATTAGTCATACTCAGCCTGTGCATTAGCATTGGCTATTATGCATTAACTATCGTGGCAATTGGCCAGTCTGCTGCCGGCAACTTATTGTGGTGGTTTAATAGCAGTGAATATCCAATGCTGGCGCACCTTGCACAGAACTTTGTTGGTATCGGCATAGCAGCGTTAATTCCTGCGTTTATAATCAGAAGTTACGAGCCTGCAAGACAATGGATTGCCATTACCATTATGATTTTAGCTGCCATGTTATTGCACGGTAATATGCATTACATGCCATGGGATCCGATGGGCATCGTCAGGTTTGTAAACAACACCTTGTTTTACGGTGATATCGGTGCAAAAGTGCTGTTTTTCTATATCTTGCTGCTACCTATTCTGTGGTTGATGCTGCTTAAACGTATGGCACGTGTCTAGCCCAAAGTAAGCATACAAAATAGCAGCCCAGTTAACTGTTAGGATTAACAAAGCCCTGAGTCATAATCGACCCAGGGCTTTGTTAATGCTTATGAGCCTTAGTGCAATGTCTACCACCACTGCAACTCAGAACCACACTAGCATTCGCAAACCATTATGAGGTTATTAATCCTCTAGTACTGAGATAAAAATTCGGTCTGCATTCCACAGTTCTATTATTTTGCGAGTCTTCTTGGCGTTCCAAAAACATTTTCCAAACAGAATAATCCCCGCACCTTCTAACTGACGCCCTTCTGATACCTTAAAACGTTCTAATAATATCGACTTATATTTAGCGATAGGAATGCCAATATCATTACAATCAGATGGGTTTAACCAATCAAGCGCTTTATCTAGGTGTGAAATCGTCCCCCAATACATTTTAGGCTTTGCCTCTTTGGCATTAGCACTGGGCTCAGCCTCGGCAAAGTTAACAAATAAATTCTTCGCTTTGAATTGATAACCAGTATCAAGCTCAATCAAGGTACTCGACTGGGCTAAGTCGCTACCACGCATTAGGCTATTGAGAATTTTTTCCAGCCCCAATACTTTGACCTTGGGTTGTTGATTGTTGCCAGCGGGTTTGCGACTGGTATTATCGATTTTTGGGGCGCGGCTTGGGATTAGGTTTGCTCCAGAGGCGACAGTTTTCACCTCTAAAATGGGCTTTTTGGTGTTTAATAACCTGAAATCAATACTGATAATATTCGTATCTGCAATAAATTGATTCACTTCAACGGCATGTCGAGTCTCTCTGTCTCGCTGAGTTGAAGGATGGCCTTCGTCACATCCTGCAATATGGTATCTAGAGCCAAAACAGGCCGCTTTACCGTCTGAGCTTCTCTTACGATAATACGCCTTCCCTTTGCACTCAGGGCATTCTAAAAATTGCCTGAATTGTTCAACCTCTGATTCAGGTAACACCTGAAATTTCAAAATTGAGAAAGTGTGCCTTTCACCACCATAAGTACAAACCGCATCAATCATTTGCTATCCACATCTTTTATAAAAATGCCCTTTACAATGAGCGATAAAGGAACCTTAAAACCCTACCGAACAATAACAAGTTATTAATAAAAAGACTATTTGCAATGGTCACTATGGTTATTAGCAGATATTAAAAAGTTGAATTTAACATACTAGAAGCCGCTCAACTTTTGGGCTGTTAGTTGGTTACGGTTTGGTCAACTGTAGAGAGCATTATAAAAGTTTGTATAGACAAGAGGGCCAAAGATAGACATTGGCCCTGAATGGTATTATTTGCAAGCGTATATAAAGTAGTATCTACCGTTGATTACTATTGTCTCTTTAACGTATAAGCTACAACCTCCAGAGACGCCTGCAGTCGAACCGCCTACTAGCGTACTTGAATAGCGTTCGAATTTTTCTTTAATATTACCTGACCCACCTAATGAAAAACCGCCACCTAACACCTGGCTAGCAGTCATAGGGATATCATTATTATTCACATCTTTACCAGATATAGGGACAAAGCCTCGCTCCAATGCATTAATGCCAACTTGAACAACACCGTTAGGTTGCTCGCCAAGATCATCTGAGTAAAACTTAACATCTATAAAGACACCTAAGTCCAGTATTTTTGGGATGCTAATTGTGTTTAACACATTGTTTGCAGTAGCTTGCAATATGCCTGAATTTGTTTGAATGTGGCGGTCAAACACCGTATTTCTTATAGAACTAAAAGTTAAAAAATCATAAGGATCACCTTTAGTTTTAATTTCACCAACATAAAGGCGGCTTTCATTGGCCTTATCTTCCGATGAGTATTGGATACTAACTTTTTGTGGCGCAGCATAAACATAATTAGGGTACAGTTTCTTATTAATTTCCTCAGCCTGCTTTACTGTTTCGACTAAAAGCCCTCTATATTCAAATAGGGAAGCGACGCTTGCTCTTTCTCCACTACTGAGGCTGCTTTCATATGCATATCTGATTGGTTCTCCACGATCATCTTCGTCGTTGACAACGGTGAACTTTCTAGAATATTTATGAACAAAATCCACAACAACCACATGGCTTGTGCCAAATTTTACTTGTGCAAAAGTTGCTTTTTGCTCCATTTCGGAGTGACTACAACCATTACAGACTTCAGTTTTAGTGATTGCCAGACTTTGAGAGGAGAAAGACAAGAGGCCGCACAGCAAAAGTGTGCTATACAAAACTTTTTTCATTTCAGATAACTCCATTCCATGTTATTACAACAATTAAAGCTCTCTTCATGATAGCTAACTGAAATTGTGTCAAATTTGATGCAGTTGTTCAAGCTTTGTTGAGGTGTGCAAGGGGGGTGTAGATAGACTGTTAGGTTATCTAAATATACTACGATAAAACAAAAGCTTATCTGTTAACTCAGACGCATGAGCTCATTAATTTTTAACGTTTTACTTAGCTATCAAAGTTACGTTAAAAGTTATACTTTTGACAAGGTGAGAAAAGAATATTTAGAAAAACGTACAGAGTACATATCAAAAAATCATTCAGTATTCGACACGATGGCAACCAATCTACTCTCTTTGCCTGCGGGAATCTGGTTTGCCACAACTCAGATAAACATAATGGAAATGAATGCTCTTAACGACATCGTATTTTACAAAAACTTGGTTGTTTTCATCACCATTATATTACTCTGCGCTTTATTAATATTAAACTTAGGTTTGCAATTTTTGTGGATCTATCCCTACTAGCGTTAACAACGCTTCTATTCTGCAAAGCATTCTCTTAGTTTGTAAAAAATCCCAAATAACCAAGCTCGGATTGTAGTTATATAGCTCATCAAGCTTTCCATTCATCTCTTTCTGAGTAGCTTTGATGTCGTCAATATGAGAGTGCAATGTACCGATTTGGCTCTTAACCACAGCCATTTCACTCCGCCCCTCTTTCACCTTCTTGATAACAATGTATTGACGTTTCCATCTATCACCAACCGCTTGTTGTGTTGAGTACTTTTTGGGATGCATCTCTGTGTCACTAACCTTGCTTTCCGTCGTACTATTCTTGATTTAGCTAGATAATAAATAACAGCAAAAATAGCCGTTAATACTGATACTAGTATTATTTGATTATTCATAAATCACCTAACACGTCGATCGATTAAACATGCCACTCATTTTACAATAGGCTAGTTATCTGTTTTATAAACTTGTAAGATCGGCTATTCAAGGTACTTGTTGAACTTGAGACACTTAAAGGGATTTTAGCGTGAAAAAAATCAATATGGAGAAAATAGGGGTGTTACTTAGCCCTATGATTTCAACTTTTATAGCCACTGTTTTAACCTACGGATTAGTACCTAACATTTACATTTATTTAGAAGATCATTACGTGGCCTTGATTAATCCAGGTGCACTAATTTCAGCGGGGGTTCATACCGCGGTGTTCATTCCTTTGTTCTATATCACCGATCCTATTATCAATATGCTATTCGGTAATAAATATGCGGAGTCAAAGGGCTCAAATAACAGCTCTGACAAAAATATAGCTCCGCTTACTCATGATGACTACACTATTGCATCTATTATTAGTCGTTTAAAAAAAGAGCATGAATAGCTAATTTAAGCATGTTACTCATTTTATTATAAATTAACATAACTGCTTTTAGCATTGATTGCGATAGTCCTCTGCACTCTTTAAATGTATAAATTGGATGCAAATTATCAAAGAACTGAGCTCCATATGAAAAAATGATGATCAATACGCTAGATTTAAAGCATCATTCGCTGCTTGATTGATATTAAGCTGGAGCCAACTGTCTTGGCCATGTTCACTTATTAAGTACCAACAAACATTAAAAAACAGATAACACCCGTTATTAGTTTTCCCTTTTGCTGTAATCAACATTCTTCTTACTCAATTTAGATGATATAGGAATTGGCTTTTTTGCAGTTGTTTTGTAAGCGTCTGGGCAACTACACCTACTTTTTAAAATTCCATGGTAACAGGCTGTCGATATTCGGTGCTGGTTGGTACAGTTCATTAAGGCAAGCCATGATGTAATCAAATGGGATTAAACCATTTACCTTTGCGGTTTCGACAATGCTGTAAAGTGTGGCGCTGGCATGTGCACCGTTAGCCGTTTGACTAAATAACCAATTCTTTCGGCCTATCACAAACGGTTTTACCGCCCGCTCTGCACTGACATCCCGCGTCTACAGGTATGTTGTCACCTGAGCAGAGTCAAAACAGAGCTCTATTTTAGGCAGAGTATTGCGTAAAAATAGAAGCAAAAACCAAGAAGCCTGGTTATACACCTTCGCCGCACCGAAGCTTGTCGAGTTTGCAAACCGCATAGCTGAAGAGATACCTGACATTCCAGTGATATTTAGGCTATCTATAGAAGCTGACGTTACACAAGACCTTGTTAAGCCCCTTTCTTTGCTATCTAAAGACATTCCACCAACTACAATAAGTGAACTTAAATTAGGAAGCACCTACTTCGATGAGCAAATTCCATCACATCTGACAGAGTTGGTATCGATAGAACGCTCATGCCCTACGGCAACACTGTCATTTGAGTTACTCGGTGGTTTAAGGGAAAAAGTAGTTTCAACTTTTAGTTCACCGTTTTGAATTCACGTATCAAAGTATGGTAATACCCTTTAATTTAATTGTTTGTCCTAAGTTTTATCAAAGATATAAAACTGTGAAGTGACTGAATCGCCACTGATTTCCTAGACACCTTTTAGTTAGATATGGACGGCCCCGAGTCTTATGGACAAATTTCACCTAAGCTTTTTGCATAGGAGATATGTTTATGAGCGGACAACGATATACCCCAGAATTTAAAGAAGAAGCCGTTAAGCAAGTTACTGTTGCCGGTCATTCCGTTGCTGACGTTGCTCAGCGTTTAGGGACTACCACTCATAGTCTTTATGCTTGGATTAAACGCTACGGCCCCGACAAGGTGAATGAGTTGAAGAAGCTCCCACGCAAGAACAAGCTGACCATCCGTTACGAATACCTGAAGGCCTGTATCCAAGCCAAGGTTGAACATCCATTTTGGATAGTTAAATGTCAGTTTGGTTTCGTCAAAGCCAGGTACAAGGAACTGGCTAAAAACGACAGTCAGCTGATGATGTTATTCAACTTGGCGAACCTAGTGGGAGTCGACCAATTAATAAGCGCACAGGCGAGATCTACCTAAAATGGGAAAATCGACCTAAAACAGGTCCAAAATCAGCCTCATAGAGACGATTTTTAGCTGAAAATAGGAAAATAGAGCCACAGGACGTCGATGATGATGGCCTTGGGGCTCATGTAGGGAGAATCTGACTACTTAATCGCAGCTTCCCTAGTTCTAATTACCTCAATAGCCTTTTCCACTAACTCATCCCTACCTTCTTTCACTCCTTCTATGGTTTGCTTCACCTCTAAATCAGGAATAATACCTACTCTTTGAGTTTCTCCACCGTCAGGATAATAAACTCCAAGACCGGAAAAAGTCGTCCTTAATAGACCCGGCAGAGCAAAGCTCACAATGTTGCCATCTGCACCTGACGTTTTACTCCCTATTATCGCAGTGTCTCTACCCGCCCTAAATGCCATCGCAGTAAACTCAGCTTGACTTTGCGTGTTTTCATTCACTAAGACAACTAGCTTTCCTTTAAAAGTCACTTCCGACGGTTTAAGAACCGCTACATTACCAACGCCAAACTCACCCGGGTTATTTATGTTTGGATAAGTGAATTTCGCGAATGCTCTTTTATCTTCCACGAAAAATGAACCCAAACTATACATTGATGGAGTGTTAGGATAATTTCGAATATCAATTATAATGCCTGCCGCATCCTTGAATTGATTTTTTATAGAATCCACATCCTTTTTTTCAATGGTGGCCAACGTAACGTAACCAATATCCCCATCGATAGTTTTATAGCTTTTTTCACCCTTAGGTTTGCGATACAACTGGAAAACGTGCAACTCTTCCTTTTTGAATAATTTTAGCGACGTATTACCCATTAACTTGTCGCGCCTAAAGCTTATATCTATTTTAGCCTTATTCGACCTCAACAAATCAGGAGCAATATCTCTTAGCCTTGAAGCTTCATTTGATGCAGGGTAATAACGCAGCTTATCCCTAACCAACTCTTCCACGGCGACACCATCGATCTCTGTAATAACATCGCCTATAGACAGGCCGCTCAGGCGGGACATATCGCTGATATCACGCTTGTTTTCCGTGTAAAAATCCACCACAACAAGCTCACCCTCAACAAACCTTGTGAAAACTGGTGGGTAAAATTCACCTCGCATTTTTTCAACTTCACCGCGACCAGCCCATAAATTAGCATGCGTATCCTTAAGCTCACCCATTAAAGATAGCGCCACTTTTTCATAATCTAACCGATTTTTTGCCCCTAGAAACAATGGAATATATTCAGCGAGAACACTACTCCACTCCTTATCAGTCAAATGCTTATACGGAAAAAAATATTGAACCAAGTTCCAGTACCGGTATAAAGCTAATAATCTAAACCCATCATCTGGATACGGCATATTAGAATAAGCTTTTTCATTTGAAAAAATGACCCTCCGCCTACTGTTTGTGGTTACATAAAAGCTCGCGCCTTGTCTCCGCCCCTCATAAACCGAGTTCAATTTTTTGATTAGTTCTTTTGATAGACCGAATTCATAAAACCATCTATGATCTGGCTTCAGAACAGACTTCTGATTTGTCACCTTACAATCAATACACAGAGTCACCTTACCTAACCGATCGATCCAACCTACCAGACTCTTGTCTCTCTCCTGAACATCCATAACTGAAAGATAATCTGGAAGAAACCTAAACAATTCATAATCCCAATTATAATCTCCCCCTCCCACATTTGGATGGTGATATTTCAGAAACCCCCACACCCTCCCTAAAAGGTCTAAGTTTATTAGTGTTGCCTCATCCACCCCAGACAAAACCAACATTGAACCAGAATCAAATTCGTCATCCTTATATGCGCGAGGAGTCTCACGTAGTTGAGAACTTGTTAATGGTTTATCGTCTATCAGTATCTGAAGATCATCGAACCAAACTTTCCCATTACCCGATAACACACCACCAACTGTAATCGCAGAGGCATTTTTGAGTTCAACATCCAAACTAATCTCAAAATCCCTCCAATCATTGTCACCGAATAATTTCTGCTCTCGCATATTACTCGAGGCTTGATCAGGGTGAACATTAAGCATCAACCCCACCCATCCATCAGTAATACCCTCAGTTTTCACAGCCCCCCTCAACTTAATGTTTTGCCCCTTCGCTTGGAGCGCCAACCAATAACCAAAGGAGCCAGCGTTAGGTTTACTTCCTTTAAACTCAACCGAAACTGATCGCTGCCCACGTTGAAAAACCTTATCATCAACCGAAAAGCTATACCCAGCCTCCCCTCCAGATACCCTCCACCCACTACTGGGGAACTTATCGTAGGTTTCGAAATCTAGGTCAGGTAAACGAGGCTTAGCCATCCCTCCGAAAGCCGCTAACAAAGAAAGCAACAAAACCATGATACGTATATTTTTTTCCATTTTATTAACTTCCTGAATCCTTTACTTCTTCGTAAGCGTCTGGGCAACTACACCTACTTTTTAAAATTCCATGGTAACAGGCTGTCGATATCCGGTGCTGGTTGGCACAGTTCATTAAGGCAAGCGATTATGTAATCAAATGGGATTAAACCATTTACCTTTGCGGTTTCGACAATGCTGTAAAGCAGTTTGAGCTTATCACGGCCTTTATTACAAAAGACAAATAGCGCGCCACTGAGCACAGGCAGTTCAAGCTCTGCTTCCACCAACGCCGCCAATCCATTAATCGATTTACGAAAATCGACCATATCGGCACATAAATAAACGGTGGGTACATCAACAAACATCTTAATGCAATCAGCCCTTTAATGATGGCAACGATATCGGTCGTTGCTAGATCGGCAGGAAATGTGAGTTGGCCCCTACGCGTATCAAACTGTAAGGGATGTTGATGAGTTTGCGAGCTGCCTTCAGTGGTGGTTTGTTTTATCTGAATAAAGCGTGATGATGTAGCGCAGAAGCCTGGCTTTAATAAGGTTGGGCTTTGCTGGTTCTCAGCCTGTAAAGCACGCTGTTTATAGTAAGTGGTAATAGCGACTTTATGGTGTTGGCAGAATTCAATATTAGTGCCTTTGAAATTGCTGCGTTGCTGAAGTAGTTCAAGCCACTGTGCACTTGTCCTGTAAGTTTTCATCACCTGCTCCGAATTTAATCATTGAGCAGGTATTTTCAGATAGTCAGATTAACGATGCGAGGTGTGGTTCGCTAGACGGATACGTTGTTTTTTATACAACCTTTCGGCTAATTACCTGTTTGATTATACCTTTTAAGGTCAGTTTATGGTTTTTATCTTTGCTCGGTAATTGCCTTCCCTGATATACCTTGCTGACTCACTTTGAGAAAACGATTTAGTTATCTTGACTATGAAATGTTCAGCATCAACTCTGAACTTGAGGCCGTTGAAGAAAATGACGAGAACTGGCCATGGACGGCCAGCTAGCTTTCGCGTTACAGAATGTACTATCGGAAGCGTTATCATTTTCACGATTTATTACAAGATGGACCGAGGCAGGATTCAAACGAAGTAAAAAACTGGATCAATCCCCATGACGACCTTTTCGCATCTAATATTTAAGTAATTGAGAAATGTTGCGGGGCGGCTGGGCTAATTCTTTTATAAACAGTAAAGAGATAACAGCCGTTGGTTTCCTCTTGCTCTGGTTTAAGTGAAAATCACTATGTTCGTGGTCGCAGACCATATCTATCAACAGCTAGCCGAGTGTGTAACAAAAAGCCTACCCCCCCCTATACGATAATCTATTCCCCTACTCACAACACAGTAAATCAATCACCAAACAGGTACTTTTTGTATTTAATCGTTGTTTTCTTAATTGAATTAGCATTAGATGTAAGCAGGTTGTATTTGAAGGAAGAAATGACTGAATGAAAAATATTATTTGCGATATTGATGGTGTGTTACTGCACGACAACAAGCTAATTCCTGGAAGCGACAAGTTTATTCATCGCGTACTTGAACAAGGCAATCCGCTAGTTATTCTCACTAATTATCCCGTTCAAACGGGTAAAGACTTACAAAACCGACTTGGCGCTGCAGGTATTAATGTACCAGAAACCTGTTTTTATACCTCAGCGATGGCCACGGCCGACTTTCTAAAACACCAAAATGGCAGCAAAGCCTATGTGATCGGTGAAGGTGCGCTGACCCATGAGTTGTATAATGCAGGTTTCACTATAACCGATATTAACCCAGACTTTGTCATAGTCGGTGAAACTCGCTCGTACAACTGGGACATGATCCATAAAGCATCGCGTTTTGTTGCTGGCGGTGCCCGCTTTATTGCTACGAATCCAGACACCCACGGCCCAGCATTTAGCCCTGCTTGTGGCGCCTTGTGTGCAGCCATTGAGCGTATTACAGGTAAAATGCCATTTTATGTGGGTAAACCTAGCTCGTGGATTATCCGCTCTGCGTTAAATCATATTCAGGGACACTCTGAAAACACTGTGATTATTGGCGACAATATGCGCACCGATATTTTAGCAGGCTTCCAAGCGGGTCTAGAAACCATTTTGGTTACCAGTGGTGTAAGCCAAATGAGTGATATTGATAAAGAACCTTTCAGACCAAATCATGTGTTTGCATGTGCTGGTGATATTGATATCGTTTAGTGACAATTGATCTATAAGATTGCGTCTCACATGTCTAAGCATATGTTTAATGACAAGAAGCCTTCATCTCTCATCACTAATCTATGCGAGTTAGCACGAGAAACTTTGCTCCAACCCAATAAGATCAATTAGTTAATAAGCTGACTTGCTGTCATCACAATTTACATTAGGTAACATATTTCCAAGCCAGTGACCTTGTTTTCAAGCACTGGCTTGGCTCATTATGCTTGTCTGAAATAAAACTAAAAATAATAACAGGACATAGCATGAAACGATTGTTTCCTTTTTGCGCCATTGCCTTACTAACAGCATGTAACAATGAAGATGTTAAACACGCTTCGACTGAGCAAGTCAGCGCAACCCAAACCGCTGCCGTTACCTTCGATGAACAACGCTTTAGAACGGATATCGAAACATTATCCTCTGATAAATTTGAAGGCCGTGCTCCCACAACTCAAGGCGAAAAACTGACCCTAGAGTATTTATCTGCAGCTTTCACCCAAATGGGCCTTAAAGGCGCTTATAAAGGCAGTTTTCTGCAACCTGTGCCTATGGTGAGTTATACCGCCAGCGAAAAACAGCAGGTTAATTTAGCAGGTATTAAGATGCAATATCGTCAGGATATTGTGCTTAGCAGTCGTCACAATAACCACCAAGTGAGCATTAAAGATGCGCCATTGGTGTTTGTTGGTTACGGTATTAATGCGCCTGAATATGGCTGGAATGATTACCAAGACCTCGACATGAAAGGCAAAATCGCCATCATTTTGGTTAATGACCCTGGTTTTGCACATCCTGAAGGGGCCAAGTTTAATGGTAAAGCGATGACTTACTATGGCCGTTGGAGTTATAAGTTTGAAGAAGCCAGTCGTCAAGGTGCATTAGGCGCAATCATTATCCATGAAACTGAGCCGGCCTCTTACCCTTGGTCGGTTGTCGAAAATAGCTGGACCGGTCCACAACAAGATCTAGTATTAAGCCAGGCGGAGCAAGATCAACGCATTCAAGTTGAAGGTTGGTTAACCTTAGACAGCGCAACAGCCTTATTTGACAAAGCAGGCCTGTCATTAACCTCGTTAATGGATCGTGCGGCCAACAGTTCACTTAATGTCGATTTAGCTCAAACAGCTAGCATTGAATTTGCTAACAAAGCGGAGTTCGCCGACAGTTATAATGTGGTTGCTACCTTACCAGGCACCACTCAAACCGATGAACAGATTTTATTCACCGCTCACTGGGATCACCTAGGTAAAGATGACACCAAAGACGGTGACCAAATTTACAACGGTGCATTAGATAACGCTTCCGGTACTGCAGGTATTTTAGAAATCGCCCGCCAATTTGCCCAGCGCGCCAAACAAGGTCAAGGCTTAGCCCGCTCATTAACCTTTATTGCCACTACTGGTGAAGAACAAGGCTTATTAGGCTCACGCTACTATGCGGCCAACCCGATTTATCCTATTGATAAAACGGTGGCAGTATTTAATCTCGACAGCACCAATGTTTACGGCAAAACCAAAGATTATACTATTGTCGGTAAAGGCCAGTCAGAATTAGAAAACTATTTAGACCGCGCCGTTGCTAAACAAAATCGCATCAGCCAAGGCGAACTTAACCCTGCATCAGGCGGTTTTTTCCGTTCAGACCACTTCAGTTTTGCCAAGTTAGGTGTCCCTGCCGTGTTTGCCGGAGGAGGAAATGATCCCCTTGATGATGCAACGGCACAATACAAAGCGTCAATGATGGTGAAAATGAAAGGCTGTTACCATAACGTGTGTGATTATTATCACCCTGAATGGGATTTATCCGGTGCGTTACAAGATTTAGGTGTGTATTACCAAGCTGCAGCTGAATTAGCCAATAACCAAGATTGGCCAGGATACTTTGCAGCTTCTGAATTTAATCAGTTACGCCCAGCAGATTAAGCCTATAACCCCAGTTCCTTCCCCCCCAAGGATTAGCCCATCATCTATTTGATGGGCTTTTTTATGCTGGGTTTTATGATGATTCTTATTTTGTTATTAACCTACTTAAAACAAAGGTCATCAATCAGATAAAAGCCCTAAACAGCAAACTCATTTAATGCCTCAATAGCTAAAGCGGCCTTTTCTGTTTGCACAAAAATATGGTCGTGATAGTAGGCCGCAATCACGTTAGCACTAATGCCCTTTTGTGAGAGTTTATGAGCTACCGCTGCCGTTAACCCAACGGCATCAAGACTAGAGTGCACCGTTAAGGTAATACCTTTAAACACGGACTCAAATGCTAAGCCACCAGCAATAGCAGCCGCTTTGGTTAGCACTAAAGTCAACCCTTCCGTTTCACGAAACGTTGCCAGCGGCGAAAAAGTTTGATAATCACCATATTGACCCGGTACCGAACAAAAAACGTATTCATCTGCTAATAATATCGGCGACATTGATGCCAGTAACTTAGCTAAATCTGTTTCACCAACCACGGTATTCTCCTCAAAAACCATCACTCAACTTACGTTAACAACAGAACGTTCAAACGAATGCCATACTCATATACTCAGCTGTTTAGCTGTTAATCTTGTGTCGTTCAGCTTAGTCTTATTAGACACTGACATTGATCTAAATGATTACCATAAAGGCTCAATCTAGAGGGGTAATATAGATCATAAAATATCCTAAGCGGCGCTTTTACCAATAAAATTAAGCAACAGAAAGGACAACTTAGACCGTTATTGCACAAATAAACAGCAAGCGCACTAGCTTAGTGCAATAATCGTGTTTAGTGGTATTTGATTGTGAAATCTTAAAAAAAATAGCCACAATAGCCAATAAAATAAACATGTATCAATAAAAACGCCTTTTTAATAAACATTTATCAATTAAAAAGATATTTTAAAGAGATAAAATCACTAAAATAGACATTTTTATGATGTTATCTTAAAAAACAAGCTTGGCAGTTAACGAAAATGCTGGCAGAGTAGGAACCAGATAAAGATTAGCCAACGCTGCTGGAGCCGTATTATGTGTTCAATATTTTCGATTTTAGACATCAAAACTGATGCAAGCCAACTGCGCCAAGTGGCGTTAGAAATGTCAAAACTACTGCGTCACCGTGGTCCAGATTGGTCTGGTGTGTATGCTGATGACCAAGCTATTTTAGCTCATGAACGTTTATCAATTGTTGACGTTGACCACGGAGCACAACCACTTATCAGTTTTGATGGCAACTTAGTGTTAGCCGTAAACGGTGAAATTTATAACCACAAGCAGTTAAAAGCACAGCTAGGTGAAAAATACCAATATAAAACCAACTCAGATTGCGAAGTGATCTTGTCACTTTACCAAGAATACGGTTGTGATTTTTTAGATAAACTTAACGGCATCTTTGCATTTGTACTGTATGACAAAGCCAAAGGCACTTACTTAATCGGTCGTGACCATATGGGAATTATCCCGCTTTATACCGGTCATGATGCGTCGGGTAACTTCTATGTTGCCTCAGAAATGAAAGCATTAATGCCTGTGTGTAAAACAGTTGCTGAGTTCTACCCTGGCCAATACTTATATTCTGCCGATGATAAGCCAACACAGTATTATCAGCGTGATTGGCGTGATTTTGATGCGGTTAAAGACAACCCAGCCAGCATTGAAGAATTACGTGAAGCATTAGAAGCTGCAGTAAAACGCCAGTTAATGTCTGATGTACCTTATGGTGTATTACTCTCTGGTGGCTTAGATTCATCAGTGATTTCTGCTATTACACAAACATATGCAAAGCACCGTATTGAAAACGACGGCGAAACCGGCGCATGGTGGCCACAACTGCATTCATTTGCTGTTGGGTTAGCCGAGTCTCCAGACTTAGTCGCGGCGCAAAAAGTGGCCGATGCCATTGGCACTATTCACCACCCTATTGTGTATACCTTCCAAGAAGGTCTAGATGCAATTAAAGAAGTGATTTACCATTTGGAAACATACGACGTCACTACCATTCGTGCGGCAACACCAATGTATTTAATGGCACGTAAAATTAAAGCCATGGGCATTAAAATGGTGTTATCTGGCGAAGGAGCTGACGAGTTATTTGGTGGTTACTTGTATTTCCATAAAGCGCCTAACGCTCAGGCATTTCATGAAGAATTAGTGCGAAAGCTTGATAAACTGCATTTATTTGATTGCTTGCGAGCCAACAAAGCCATGGCAGCATGGGGACTTGAAGCTCGGGTGCCTTTCTTAGATAAAGAGTTTATCGACGTTGCAATGCGCATCAACCCAGAAGCCAAAATGTCCAAAGATGGTCGCATCGAAAAGCATATTTTACGTCAGGCATTTGAGCACAAGTTGCCAAAGGAAGTGGTATGGCGTCAAAAAGAGCAGTTCAGTGATGGCGTTGGCTACTCTTGGATTGACGGCTTAAAGGCACACGCGGCGGCAAACGTGGATGACGTACAATTTGCCAACGCAAAATTCCGTTTCCCATACAACACGCCAGAATCGAAAGAAGCCTATTTCTACCGCAGCTTCTTTGAAGAGTTTTTCCCATTAACCACCGCAGCTGAAACCGTGCCTGGTGGAAAAACAGTAGCATGTTCAACACCAGAAGCACTGTTATGGGATGCTAGCTTACAAGGCATTAACGACCCATCTGGTCGTGCGGTTAAAAACGTTCACGCTAGCGCATATTAATCTTTAACCACACAAAAACACCACCCAATCAGGGTGGTGTTTTTTTTAGCACTATCTTGTAATATTGAACCTTACTCTATGAAGATAATAAAAAATAATAAGGCTTTGTATGACAGACATCAGTATTTTTAATCTTGAAATGACCGACCGCAGCCAATTGAAGCCTAAGCATGACGCCAACGGGTTAACCGTGGTTGAAGTACAAATAAAACAATATCAATTCAACCGTTTTCTGTATGAGTTTGTCGGTGCTGGATGGGAATGGACAGATAGACTACCTTGGACCAATAGCCAATGGCAGGCATATAGCGAAGCGGATAATTTACACTCGTTTGTGGCGTATAAAGATGGCGCACCCGCGGGATATTTTGAGTTGCAGCAACAAGATGAGGCTAATGTAGAGATTGTGTATTTTGGCTTAGGAGAGCGCTTTATTGGTAAAGGATTTGGCGGCTATTTATTGACCCAAGCAATTGAAAAAGCATGGGCATTACCCAATACTCGCAGAGTGTGGGTACACACTTGCACCTTAGATCACCCTAGTGCATTGCAAAACTATCAAGCTCGTGGATTTAGCCTGTTTAGAACCGACACTGAACCAAGAACCAATCAAATAACTGCAGACTAAGTCAACCCAATGAGTGAAGCACTGACTCAACACTAACTCAGCTAACGTTTTTTACCTGCATTAGCGCGTTGTTGTAATGTAGCAAGTAAGGCACTTTTTTGCTGATAGTTCATCGCATGCCAGGCTAAAATTTCATCGAGAGTACGATGGCAGCCTAAGCAGACATCCTGTTCATCTAAACAACATTGCCTCACACACGGTGAGGCTATGTTGTTATTGCTGTTATTTTTATTCTGACCAGACGCCATATTCATTGCCATTAATGTCAGTGAAATGAAACCGTCTACCACCAGGAAAACTGAATATCGCTTTGGTTATCTGTCCACCGGACTGAATAATTTTAGCTTCTGTAGCCGATAAATCTTGGCTATAAATAACGATTAACGGGCTGCCCTTTGCCAAGGTAAATTGACTGTCAGCTTGATAAAAGCCACCGTCAATACCGACTCGTAAAAAACAGCTGTATTGCGGTCCATAATCTTGAAACTGCCAAGCAAACACCTGAGTAAAAAAGGCTTTAGTGGCAATAATGTCTTTCACAGGTATTTCTAAATAATTGATACTATGATGCTGACTCATGCTCACCTCTGTTATTGCACTTTTTAATTTAGTTCAGTCGCTTAGCACCAATTAACCTGTAGCGTCCATATAGAAGGATGGCTTAATCGGACTGGTCACTCTGCTAATGAAACAATGCGTGGTTTGATACTATTGTTGTAGCAATGCCGCTACGGCACCAATAATGCCACCAAATACACCGCCCCATACCACTAACCAACCTAAATGGGTTTTAATCATATCTTGAATGATTTGTTTGACTAATTCTGGCGTAAGCTCATTTAAACGCTGGTCAACGATATTGGCCACTTTCGACTGCATATCGGCGATAACATCCGGTTTTTCAAGCTCATTAACTAAAATTGCATTGAACTCTTCACTTTGGGCCAGTTCCACTAAAGACAGCTTCATTTTTTCAATGAATGGTTCTTTTAACGGAATTAACGCCTCGGTGCCACCAAACATGGCTAACATACCACCAAACGATGACTTTTCAATGGTCGACACCAATGCATCAAATGATGGCGCTAAATCAATTTTTTCAATCACAGGGGTTAAATCGATACTGCTAGCACTGCTGGTTGTCAAAAAGCGATCAATATTCTCTTGAGTAAAAAATTGCTTCATCATGAGATGTTTAATGCCCGCTTTAAACTCTTCAAATCGTGACGGAACCACGCCAGAGCCATACAATCCAGGGACTTTTTCAAACAACATGTGGATAGCTAACCAGTTTGTTATCGCGCCCGACAATGCAAATAAACCTATTGTCATCACAATGTGTTGCTGTAACACATACCCGACCACCATAAGAATGGCGGCAATAAGGTTGGTTAATACGCTCTTATTCAATCTCTTTTCCTTAACGTAGATGATGATTAATAAATAAAAAACCTGCGCTATTTTACCAGAAAATAACTGAGGTCTACATAACTCATCGTTTATGTCGTCAAAGACTTGAATACCCCACTGTTCAACTGATCAGCTTTATACCAAGCAACTATCCGATTCAGACTCGCCGAAGGCTTCATCATCGTGACGGTTAATCAATAATACTCCCATGCTGTGTGCCAGTAATTGGGCCTTTGTATGCATTTGACTCACCACATTATGTTGCTGATAGTCTGACAGGACAAATACATCTTCTAAATGCCATACGGGTGCCAGGCGCACTGAGGAGAATGATGGATATAATTGAATAAAGCCCACAATATTGTCATCTATGAGGGCAACAAAAATCATCGAATCGTTTTCGGCCAAGCGGTTTTTCAAAAATGAATGACACGCGGGATAGTCAGCGGATTGTTGTAATTGCTGCCGATATTGATCAAATAACAGGCTAAGCGGTTCTAAATCAATGCTCGAGGCAAGACGGATTTGCATTTATCATCCTTGAAAGTAGGGTTCAATATCACCTTAGATATCGCCATTATAATGTGAGTTAAATGATGAAATCACAACATCAAGGTTAACCACATTATATCGACACAAGTCATTAACAGGGCATTTGCGCTTAACATTCTCAAATGAGAAAAGCATAAAACCTATCAATTACATTAACTTAAATGTAAATCTAACATCTATGTCCACAAATGTAAATTAATCCGTTTTACTCACAAAATAATCATTCGTTAAGATCGTTTTTTTGCTAAAATAAACTACTGTCGACACTGTTTCACATCAAGATTATCTCATATGACCTCGTATTTCTCTCAGATGCGCTCAGCGATTAATTCTCGCTTTCGTATACAAAAATTAGCTCTTTATGGATTAACTCTTTATCTATTAGGCTGTGCTGTTCTTGGTGGCGTTATTCCGTACATAGCCAAACAACAAGCACCCGCAATATTAGCCGAGCAGTTAGGCAGAAGCGTGACCTTGCAAGACGTTCGAATCAATCCATTTACCTTAGAACTCAACATCTCTGGCTTGGTGATTAATGAATTTAATAGCCAACAAACGTTTGCGTCATTAGCTAATGTGTATGCCAATATCCAATTATGGCAATCCATTACGTCTTGGTCATTGGTGATTGAAGATATCCGCTTAGTGAAACCCACCATTAAGGTGGCGCGTTCGCAAGCAGCTGATCAGCAAGTGGTGTTTAACTTTAGCGATATTATGACCCGCCTGAGCCAAAATACTCAGCCAACGCCAACCAGTACTGAACCAAGTGTTATCCCCGCGATAAGCATTGCTAATATTCAGATCCAACAAGGCGTATTTACCCTAGACGACAATGTCACAGATACCCACATTAATTATCCTAATATCAATGTGTCATTGGCCCAATTCAATAGCCTAAGTAGCGCGTTAAACGACAAGCAAGAGCAAGTAAATCGTTATAATTTAAGCATAGAAGATCAATTTAAAGCTTCAGTGACACTGCAAGGACAATTCCAATTAGCGCCATTGGCCATTGAAGGCGATCTTAATGTTACAGGCATTGATTTATCGCGCTATTGGTCGGTTGTCGATCAACTGTTTGCCATGAATTTAGCGGAAGGTATGTTGAGCCTAAACGGCCAATACAAGGTGGTATTACAAGATAAAAACTTAGCCCCGATCACTGATATAAAAGTCACCAAGGGGCAGATAACAATTGATCGCTTTAAAGCCTTGTATCAACAAGATGAGAAAATTGCGATTGATGTGTTAGCGTTAAAAAACATCAATCTTGATAGCCTGAAAAAACGCGTGAATATTGATGAGTTCCACACTGAAAATGGTAAAATCAAACTCAAGATCACCCCGACAGGCGCTGATCTCGTTGCGTTGTTGTTACCTAAAAATACTGAGCTGACGACTGAGGTTGATACCGTAAATCACACTCGCACAGATGACACACCATCAGAAGCATTAAATAGCGATACCACAAAAGCGAGCACTTCAGAGCCATCTGCCCCTGTGACAGACAAGGCGGTTGCGGTAGTCAACAAGCTCACCACAGAGGTTGCCACTGAACAGACTACAGATGCTGACGATGCTACGATCAATAGCACTAGCCAACACACGCAAACCTCTCTTGGCTCTGATACAACAGCGTTATCTGCGTCTACAGCAGAAACGACCTCAGTAACCCCTCAATCGCAAACGGTATCTAAAGCAGTTGACGCTGACGCACCTTGGCTCGTGACGCTCAACAAAATCTCTATTGCAAAATATTTAGTCGATCTGGGTGAAGGTATTGCCAGCGATAACATTATCCTATGGCAAATTGGCCCAATAGATATCATTACTGGTATCGTGAAATCTGATCTATCAACTCCAATTGATTATCAACTTTCAGCAGGCATCAATGCTCAGAGCTTATTAACCTCTGTTGGGAAAATTGATGCCGTCGCGCAAACTGTCGATGCGGACATCGATTTTAGCAACATGTTGTTATCACGCTTACAACCCTATATCGCCCCGTACATAAATATGACCATAGAAGACGGGATGTTTTCAACTAAGGGCCGTTTGCATGCCGATGCCAAGGACATGCTGACCTACTCAGGTAGCGCAAACATCAGCCAATTGCATATTAACGATAATGTCTTAAAACAGCCTTTGCTGACATGGGAAACCATGGACATCAACCAATTAGCGTTTGATCGTCAACAAGCTAAAATTGATATCGATGAAATAAACTTCGATACCCTATTTAGTCGCCTAATTATTTCCGCTGACCGCACTACCAATATCAGTGCATTAATCAACACAACTGACACTGCAACACCCCCTAAGCAAGTTGGCGTTGAACCCAGTAATGCCAGAGCGACATCCGCCGATGAAGCTGCTGTATTATCGGCTGGCAATGAGTCACCCGCCACTGCCAAGCCCGCGCAAATGCAGCTTAATATTAATAAAATTGGTTTTAAAGACAGCTCAGCCTTCTTTGCAGATAACTCCTTAACACCTAATTTTGCTTCCGGCATTGAAATGCTTAACGGCCAAATCACCAACTTATCATCGAATCCTGAAACTACAGCATCCGTTGATTTAACGGGTAAAATAGACAAATATGCACCCGTAACCCTTAAAGGCGATGTTAATCCATTACTCGCGCAGCCTTACCTCGACCTTAACTTAAACTTTGATAAAGTTGAACTGACCTCGGTAAACCCTTATTCAGGCACTTATGCAGGCTATTATATTGATAAAGGCCTGTTGTCATTAGACCTCAACTACCAACTTAAAAATAATGCCTTGGTCGGTAGCAATCACGTTGTGATTGATCAACTCAAGCTAGGTAAACCCAGTAATAGCAGCCTAGCCACCAGCCTACCGGTTACGCTAGCCGTTGCGTTGTTGCAAGATCGCAACGGCGTGATTGATTTGGGCGTTGATGTTTCTGGGGATATTGATTCTCCAAGCTTTAGCTTTGGTAGCATAATAATTAATGCCTTAGGCAATGTTATTACCAAGGTTGTCACCTCACCTTTTTCGTTTTTAGCAGGTCTTGTGGGTGATGATGAAGAAATGGATAGAATCAGTTTCGATTATGGACTAAGCACGATTACGCTTAAACAAAAAACCACATTAGACAAGCTGGCTAAAGCGTTAATTGACCGACCGCTACTTAATCTTAATATCAAAGGCAGTGTCGACTTAATTAACGACCAACAAGCGTTAGCTGAATCTCAACTGCATAAAAAGCTGGCTAAAACGGCGGGCATTAAATTCAAAGATTTCCCAAAAAGTTTATCTGCTAGCCAGTTTCCTGCAACAGGGCCGATAGCTGATGCACTCTACCAACTGGCGGAGCAAGAATTGTCACAACCACCACAGGACATCAAGCAAACGCTCAAACAGCAAACACCAGAAATCACAGAAGCCGAATTGATCACTCGCTGGCATATAGGCTTGTACAATATGCTTAAAAACCAACAGCAATCTACTCGTGATGACTTAGGCGAATTAGCACAACAGCGTGCGAAGGCCGTAAAAGCCTATTTAATCGATCAAGCCGGTATTGATGCGGGTAAAGTATTTGTACTTGAGAGCCGTATCAACACAGCTGAAGATGCCGCTGAAGCATCGCTTGAACTACAAGTAAAATAACCTGTTGTTAGCTGTTAACCGCTATCGACATCGGGTAGACTGCGCATACATTGCAAACGAGTCATAACAAGCGTTTGCAATCATGTCATATTATTAATAGCTAAGATTGAGGTTATCTATGTTTATCGTTCGCTGGATTTTAGGTCGAATTATTTTGTTGTTAAATTTTGTGTTTGCCCCTAAAAAGCGCCAACGTCCGCAAGAGCAACAAGCGACTGTCGATCAACAGACTCAATCACTGGCTTTGTATCAATACGCAGCCTGCCCTTTTTGCGTCAAAGTGCGTCGTGAAATGCGTCGTCAAAACCTAAGCATTAATTTAGTTGATGCTAAACAAGAGCAACACAAAAGCGTGTTAACTAGCCAAGGCGGCAAACTACAAGTGCCTTGTTTACGTATTGAGCAAGACGGTAAAACCCAATGGTTATATGAGTCTAAAGCCATTACGAGTTACCTTAACGAACGTTTCGCTTAAAGCGTTATCCGCTTAAATTAGCGACAACCTAGCGAATATGTAGCCACAGTGCATCACAACACTGTGGCGAATAAACGTCTGCGGATCTCTTTGCTACTCATGTTATTGGGCTATTAATCAATGGTGAATATGAGATTGGCAGCGTTTATGCCAAAATTTTTTAACCAAGAATTAATGAGGTTATGTGTGTCAAAATTCGGCTTAACCGTCTGCAGTATCATACTGCTAAGCGCGTGTAGCGCGAGCGAACCAGATCCAATGGATTTTGTTGGCCAATTTCGCGATGCATTTAGCACGGAAATTAAAGGCAACGGGATTAAGTTATTTGTCTACAAGGCAAAGTTGGCTACCGCGCTTGATCGCAGTATACCCAGTGATCCGCCGCAAGACAGAATAATACGTCGCAGTACACAAGATGCACAAAGCTATCTCATTGAGCAACGTAATGCTGAAAACCGTCTCGAACTATGGAACCAACAAATCGATATTGGTGTCAGAAAAACCATCGAAATGAACGGTTATTGTCAGGCTGGCTTTATTGAATTAAGTCGTTATGTTGAAGCCGAACGCGGTGAAATTCGTGGCGAATGTAACGATGGCGCTACTGCTGAAGATATCAAAAAATTCGCTAATTAATCGTTAATCCGGTGATGTTTTTAGTCTACTGAAAGTACTAATAATGCGACAGTTAGATAAAACACTATATCCAGCTAAGCAATTAAGTTAAAATTAGCCTCCAAATTTTCTCGTGATGGTGCCGTTGGCTCCAAGACCAGTGTCATCACGCTTTGATATGCTATTTATTGTCTACAAAGATATAAATAGTTTATCGTTTATAAAGTAAGAAATCAGATGAACAGAAAGCAAGAGATGATCAAAAAGTTGGCAAAACGAGCTAAGGCTCGTCAGAACAAAGTCGTGCCAGCGAATCCAAGTAATAAGCCAGTTGAGCGTTATATTTCTAAAGCTGAACGCGAAAAAATTGCGTTAGCTGAAGCGGCAGAACAAATTGCTGCCACAGAGACAAGTAACCCGGAAACTGACAAAGACTAACAACTATTAAGCTGTTAGTAACAAAAAGCCCCTATCTTGGTCAATCCAAAATAGGGGCTTTTTATTAGCTGTTCAATATAGACTCAATAGGGATTAAACCGTTATTGGAATAACCTGATGCCATTATTTGCTTGTGTCTGTAGGCCTCGTGTCAGTATTAACGTTATTTGCACAAGTTTTATCGTCAATGGTTTGATCTTTAATCGATGATGCTGGAATAGATTGACCTACAAACTGGTGTTAACGTCGTCCTTATCGGTATTCGCTTTATCGACGGGAGTCTGCTTGGCGAACTGTTTACACAAGGGCTCTTCATCCAATTGCGCCATCTGAGTACGCCCTGACATAGGTAACGGTGCCGCGACCATATCAATGTTAATCACATCGTTTTCTAACAATTGTTGATTGGCTGCTGCGGACACTAAGCCTTGACGACTAATTTTATCCACTAATCGATATGCGCAAAAAATACCAATCACACCAAAGATAATTGATCCAATCACCTGGCCAATGAGCACCCCAAATACCCCGCCCCACTGCGCGCCAAAATACACAAAGGGGATAGTGCCAATGGTGGCTTTACCGACGTTAAAAAAGGTTGAATATTTGGCTTTACCTAAATTATTAAATGACGCATTGGCAATAAATAAGATACCCGAAAAGATAAAGAACACCGCGATATATTGGCAGAAAAACAAAATCAACTCGGCAGCATCACCTTCCATATCAAAACTACTGACAATCACATTACGCAATAAATACAGCCCTAGCGACATCACTAATACGTAAGCCACACAAAACTGAATCGCGTTGGTCAAACTTAATCTCACACGCTCTATTTCATTGGCGCCAAAGTTTTGTCCCACAATAGGCCCAACGGCGCCAGACAGAGCAAAAATCATCCCAAACGTTACAGGGATCAAGCGGCCTAATACCGCCCAACCGGCCACATAACTGTCACCAAAGTCGGCTATGGCACGCGTAACTACGGCATTACCAATTGGGGTGGCCACATTGGTGAGCATTGCTGGGGCGGCAATGGCAAATATTACCCTGAGATCTTGTTTAAACTCGTCAAATGAGAATCGACCTAACAACTTATGTTTTATCACCACACCGCGCGCGGAGATAATGAATACTGCGATACGAGCAAGAACTGACGCGGCCGCTGCACCTTCGATGCCCATTGATAAAGAAAAAATAAAGATAGGATCCAACACCGCATTAACACCGCCACCAGCGAGTGTTGACATCATCGACAATTTTGCATCACCCACGGCACGTAAAGCGCCACCCAATGCCATGGCTAAACAAATAAACGGTAATGATGGCAGTAGAATATACAAATAGCTTTGGGCTAGCTCTGCAGTACGCCCTGTTGCACCGATTAATGCGAGCAGCTCTGGAACAAACGTAATCACCACTGCAGCCACCAACACACTGGTCACTAATGTGACTATGGCACTGTTTAAGAACAATCTTTTCGCTAACTTAATATTCTTAGCACCCACAGCTTTTGACACTAAGGCACCAAGGGCAATGGATAAGCCGATACCAATAGAAGTGGTAAAAAATGAAATGGTGCTGGCATAACCTGCCGCAGCGGCAAGCTCAACTTCGCCGAGCAAGCTTAAGAAGAAAATGTCGAGTAAATCGACAACAAATAACGCCGAAATACCGACCGCAGCGGTCGAACTCATCACTAAGATGTGGCGTAAAATGGGGCCTTCGACAAATTTAGCTGTGGTCATTGGTATCCTTGAAATGAAATCACCCTGCGCAAGATTGTCACTGGATGATGAATAAAGGTGAAACTACAGCTTTTCTAACTCGCTGCCACAATGATTACAGTACTCGGCATCATTATCGTGGCCTTTTTTACCGCAATTATTACATTTACGTAAATCACGGGTTCTGACCATTTCATTTGAGATCTCAGCGGTTAAAATGCCGGTTGGAATGGCAATAATCGAATAACCAATAAGCATGGTTAGCGCAGCAATCCCCTGACCTAACGTAGTTTGCGGCGTAATATCACCATAACCCACAGTGGTAATCGTTACGATTGTCCAATACATTGATTTAGGTATGGAAGTAAAGCCATTCACTGGGCCTTCAACAACATACATAATCACACTCAGTACCATAATGATCAGGCTGACCGAAAAGAAAAACAGAAACACTTTACGGCTCGACAGTATCATGGCTTTGAGCAATATATTACCGTCACTTAAATAGCGCAGTAGCTTTAATACTCTGAATACACGGAATAGCCTTAACACTCTTATTGCTAATGCTAAATTTGCACCAGGGAATATCAAACCTAAATAACTGGGCAAAATAGACACTAAATCGACTACACCGAAGAAACTTCGGGCATAGTGTAACCGATTCAATGAACAATATAATCTTAATATGTACTCAACGGTAAAGATTACCGTAAAGGTCCATTCTCCAATACGAATATAATCACCATATTGCGCATGAATAGTCCCTATGGTGTCGATAAAAATCAGTGTCACACTCAGTACAATGCAAATCATCAGTGCAATATCGAAGCGTTTACCTGCTGGCGTTTCAGTACCAAATATCACGCTTCTGAGTGTTTGTTTTAGTGGGCTGTCGGCTTTTTCTTCGGTATTCATTTTAGGTTTCGCTGTATTAGGTTATATCTATCAAAAAACTTGCAAAAACTTGCAAATAACTCGGTCAACTAATATCAATTAACCCTTGATGTCGTTAAAATCTAACATTGACCGCCGAGATTTAACATTCACAATCGGTCATTTTACAATAAAAAATAAAAAGGTCATTGGTTTACGGAGATTTCATGCGCACGCTGTCTATATTATTCATGGTTATATTTTGTTGCCCTTTGTTGGCGAATGCATCATCAGCTCAATCTTTAAAGGCCAAAGTCGATTTAGTTGTCGTTAATAAATCTGAATCCCGCATGTCTGTTATGCGTGACGGAAAAGTGATTAAAAGTTATCTGATTGCTATGGGTGACGTGCCCAGTGGTCATAAACTTAAAGAAGGTGATCAGCGTACTCCACAAGGTCGTTACACCTTAGATTATAAAAAATCGGATAGTGCATTTTATAAATCGATTCATATTTCATATCCTAATGAAGAAGACAAATTGCGTGCTGACGCATTAGGCATAAGAGCCGGTGGTATGATCATGATCCACGGTGAAAACCCTCGCTCATCGTTACCGCCAGAAGAAGCACAAAAGTACAACTGGACCAACGGTTGTATAGCTGTCACCAACAAAGAAATGGATGAACTTTGGCAAATGATTGATGCTGGTACGCCAATTGAGATATGGCCATAAGCTGATCTACTATCAACCATACCATTTTGCTTTGTTTTTTGGGTTATTAAATGAATTACCAATACTTACAACATACTTGGCCAGATTTTAGTCAACGCATTATTGCATTCATACATCAGTTAGGTTTAGAAGGTTTATCCCTTCATTGTGATCACGCAGCTCTTCGAGTGAATAACAGCCAAACGGCGCAGTTACTGGCAGATGAATTTAGTCAGTATGGAGACATTATCTCTAATAACATGATTAACGGTCGGCCGATTTTAATCATTAAATTAGCTGAGCCATTAGTTATGGGGGCAATGAACATTCAGTGTGTTGAACTGCCCTTTCCTTCAGGCAAAGTTTATCCCGTTGAAGGTTGGGAACATATCGAATTAGTGTTTCCATCACAAGCGAAAACCAGTGAAGCATTCGTGGCAGAACTCATGGAACATGCCCCACAATTAGCTGAGATTATTGTCGCTGATAGTGCCAATACCGGTAAAAGTACCCATACAGGTAAAAGTGAACATAACATTAAGGTAAAGCTAAGTTCACCTAAAGGTGATAACGAACGCTTAGCAAATCCAACCATCGCATTTAAAGCCAATGGTATTTGCGTTAAAGTGCATCCGCACGATATTCAAACTATACTAGCCAGTGAATCGGCAAGCTAATCTCTTTACTGGTAATGGTTTATCTTAACCCTATTAGCACTAACTAGTAGCGGCTAACTTTCTCAGTAAAATTTCGCTCAAGCGAACTCCCAACAGGGGTATCAGATGTGATACCTAGCCAGTTGAAGTAACTAGCTGACACCAAAGTTATCCTATAAAAAGAAGCGAGACCATTATTGCTTAGTCACAGGAAATAACGACATAGCATAAGCACTGTCGTGAACAAAGTTGCCCAAAACTGTGGCAAAATGCACCTTTAAAGCTCATCCCGCCACAACAATAAACCGAAATATCACACCATGACTAAGTTTTTAGTTTAGTGCTGGCGCTTTATGCTCAATTAGCCATAAGCAAAACACACTATGGCGATTAGACTAAACCTTCAACCGTTGATATCTCAACCTAGCTGGATCACAAAACTGTTAAGTTTGCTTGGAAATGTGTGACGATCGATATGCTCGTCACTTCGCCATATCAAATACATAGAATATTACAGTTTATCAAATGCCCTTTTATCAAGCAGTTTGATAAGGAGATCGATACGCTTATGGGCTAAATAATCCTCGCAACGATTAAAGCAAACTGTCACAAGCAATAGTAAGAACCATACAAAGTTCTGTTCTGCTAATAAATCAAATTCTGCAATATAGACAATCGCGGCAATGGTCGCGCCAAAAATTCCCCATTGGATAAGCCAGCTATACGATTTAGGCCTCAATGTATCTAAATTAGCGCGTAATAGGTTAATTCTTTCAATTTCATTTGATTCAGCAATATTATCTATTGGAGTTTGATTCATTTTTTTACAGTTCCATTGTATAAGCGCGCTTAATTATCAAGCAATTTTGATTGATGTCATTGCTAGTAACATCAATAATCTACAGGCAATACGTCTAATATGATTGCGATGTCATTATTACTAATACTCTTCACCTTACATTAAATGACTATATATTTCGTACAACATAGCTGGGTATATCAATTTTAGCCCCACCTTCACTGAAGTTGGCATCTAAGGCATAAGCCATTTTCTCTAAAGGGGATTCGTGATAGCCAAAGGTTTGAATTTCATCCATGTAACGAAGTATAAAATCTTGAGCGCCTAAATGTGCCCATTGAGCCACATGGACTAACTCATGAAAGTGTAAGCGCAAACTCGAAACATTATGGCGAAGTACGTAATAGGTATCCTTATAGGTAATGCCACCAGCTTGCATATCCATAAAGCTACCGAACCCCATTTGGCGAAGCTCAGGGAAGTCAGGTTTTGGGATCTCGTCTACCACAACGAAATAAGCTTGTTCAAGAAACGCTAAAGGATAAAAACCTTCAAACTCACTGAAAAATTTAGCACAGCAAATTCGTTGTTGTTTATATTCGACATTGATTTGATCAATCCATTTCTCAATTTTATGAAGCATCTTTATATCCCTATTTCATGCACCATTTAAATGGCAATCTTGCTGATTTTGAATAAATGAATATCTTTTTCGACTACTCCAAGCAAGCGTAATAACAAAAATATCGACGCCATTATACACATCAGCATCACACATTTTTGCAAAGATGCTTGAGTGATGAAATATTACTCAATATGCTATTCAGCGTCATATTCTTAGCAATAACATGATTAACTGCTGTCATCCTTTAGTTAGACAAAAGATATGTGAGCGACTAATCTATTATTACCTTACCTTTGCGAGTATTTACTATACGTTTTCTACTGTTGTTTTTATGCTTGTATAGTCTTGGTGCTATTAGCAAACCTATTGAATTAACGAATGTTCCTAGTGAACTATTCATTAATAAACACTTAACGATTCTACAAGACCGTAGTGCGGATTTGTCGTTTCAGAATGCCTTTAAACAATATAAACAAGGTAAGTTCACGCTAAATACCGATGAAAGAGCCAGTTTTGGGTTTATTCATGATGCGCTTTGGGCATCTGTGTTAATCAATAATTCATCGGATAAAGAGATAAAAAAAGTGCTTTACCTCGATACGGCTTGGCTAGACCATGCTGATTTTTATTTTATGCGTCAAGGTAAGGTTGTAGATAAAGCGTTTATTGGTGACACACTACCGTTTAATGCACGAGAACATAAAACCCGTATGCTGTCACAGCAATATACGTTTAAGCCAGGCACCACTCAGGTGTTTATGCGCTTTGAATCACAAGACCCTCTGCTGATTCCATTGTACTTAACAACTCACGACGTCATACAAGATAACCTAATTATCTCAAGTTATTTTTATGGCTTTATATATGGTGCATTTTTTATACTTTTCGTTTATAACATTACGCTTTTTATCAGTTTAAAAGATAGCAGCTATGTATTCTACTCTTTGTATTTATTGTCATTTTTTTGTTTAAATATTGCTTATACTGGCCATGGCTTTAAATTTATTTGGCCCAATAGCTTATTGTTACAACAATGGTTAATGATATTGTTTTTATATTGTTACATCACTTTTAGTATCGCCTTTTGTTTTGAATTCCTTAAACTAAAAGTGTTTGCGCCTAAAATATATCAAATAAGAAAGTGGGTATATACTGGCCTAATGCTGTTAATCACCAGTCTATTTCTCAATGCAGACCAATTACTCGCCGTTAATATAGGTGTCGCCCTGACGTCGCTATTAGTGGTTATTTTTTTATCTTTGGGTTTTTTAGTCTTAAAAAATGGTCACGATACGGTTAAGTTTTTTATTCCTGCTGTGTTTCTCGGCGCTGGAGGTGCGGCGACCTCTGCAGCAACTACTTGGGGCTTTATTCCCTATAGCACACTGATATTTCACAGTATTGAAATAGGTATGTTAATTGAAATGTCAATTTTAGCTTTAGCATTGGCCTTTAATTTAAAGAAGGTAGATAAAGCTCGTATTACTGCTGAAGTCAGCGCGCAATTAGATCACTTAACTGAATTATATAATCGTCGTGCTTTTACTGTAGCCGTTAGCCCGTTATGGAATTTAGGTATAAGAGATCAACAAGCCTTTTCAATAATCCTGTTGGATATCGATTGGTTTAAAACAATAAATGATGATTATGGTCATGCAGCTGGAGATGATGTACTTAAAAGTATTGCTCAAACATTGCAACAACACATCAGAAAAAGTGATATTTTAGCGCGTTGGGGAGGTGAAGAGTTTATCATTTTCTTACCTAACACTACTCAATCAGATGCCATTAATCTCGCGGATCTCATTCGCAAAAACATACAAAAAATGACAGTGTTACATGACACTGGCCCGCTATCAGTAACTGCCAGCTTTGGTGTCGCGGTTTACAATGAACAAATGACTGAATTAGAGGACCTAATCAAACTTGCCGATGTTGCTTTGTATAAAGCCAAAAACAGTGGCCGTAATGTTGTTTGTCACATGCCACAAAACCAAACCATTAAAAACCAAGAAGTTAATAAAATGACGCCTATTTAGCTGGCTAAATGACATCTGCCTCTGCGTGAGTGAATCTTAAGACTAACCAATCCAATTGCCTTATACACTCATTAGTGGGTCTTTTAGTTCAACAGCTTGGTTGAGTGCCTTGATAGCCTTTAATTAACGCTTAATAAGCGTCCTTGAAAATAGCCAAGTAACATGCAGGCAAGGCCTAGCGCAATACTTAGCTATGCAAGATCATTTGCTAGTCGTTAATAGCGCCGGGCTGTCTTTTTTGCCTTGAACAATAATAATCATAAATACACCTATCATAATGGCAATATCTGCGACATTAAAAACTCCCGTTCTTAGACTGCCAACGCCAATATTGAGAAAATCAATCACAGCACCATGATTAAACACGCGGTCATGGAAATTACTAATACCACCTGAAAAAATAAGTGATAGTGCAAGTAAAGATGGCAGATTCAGCTGGGTATTTAATAACAAATAATACAATAAACCTAATAAAAATATCCCTACCAATACCACAAAAAGCCAAAACCGAGCTTGCTCCGACATGCTATTACCCAAACCAAGAAATGCGCCAATATTTTCAACGAAACCGACTCTAAGGATGTCATTAAAGTAACTGACCATTGCATTTTTTGTCAGGTATTCTGATGCTAGCAACTTAGTCGCTTGATCAATGCCGACACAGGCAAAGCTCACTGAAAAAATTGTTAACAGTCTTTTCCGAACGTCCATGTTTACTCCCAAATATTGATGACTATAGGCTAATTAACCGATAAGAAACCGAGTTTGTGTATCGATGTCTTTCTTTTCCGAAGTATTTATTTCAATCCTGAATAATCCAAACAAGAACAGCGTGCCTATCATCACTATCGCAGCAGAGACATATAGCCCAATATCATAACTGCCAAAAGTTTCAGTAAGATATCCGGTACATACAGGCGCAAGAATTTGGGCCGCGCCATAGGCCAAGGTCATAGTCCCCATAAACTTAGCCGGGTTACTAGGATAAAACTTACCCGCCATTGTTAATACCATGCTAACGCATGCGATAAAAGTCCCGCCGAACATTAATGCACTTAAGATCACCACAGGTAAGCTGTCATTTATAGCTGGAAGAATAATCCCTATGGCCTGAAGAATATACGCAATGATTAACGCTTTAATATAACCTGTTCTTCGCGCAATTCGATCCCAAATAAGTGCTGCTGGAGTTGCTGCTAATCCAACTAATAAAAAGGCCAATCCCCCTTGCCCTTGTAAGCCTTCAACCCTCTCGACAATATCAACAATAAAAGTAGAGCTAACAGCATAACCATAACCTGCACAAAAATAAGCCAACATCATCAGAGATTTAAACACCTTGCTTGGAGGAGTATCTTTAGCCGTACCCCCTACTTGACCATCAATGAAAGGGTGTGGCATCCATAACCATGCTGGGATGGCAAATACTGCCGCCATAACGGCTAATGCCAACCACTGTTGCTGCCAGTCGGCTGATATTGTCAGCATGAACTCAACCAGTAATGACGTAATGATGATACTTAGCCCAGCACCTGAGAAGTGAATCCCTAATTCAGCACGGTGATGATGTTTAACTAACCATTTTAATATCAAACCAGAGGCAATAATAAAGCCACCAGAAGCGCAAACTCCGGCAATAAATCGTAATACCGCCCAAGTGACCATATCCGTCGTCATTACCATTGCTGCTGAAGTGAGCACGCTCAATATAAGATACAGCCGGTGCAAGTTGTATTTATAGTTCATGTTATGCAGGCTAGCAGCAAGCAATACTCCACTCATGTACCCCATAAAATTAGTGCTAGCGAGCCAACCGCCTCCGAGTTCAGTTAAGCCTGCACCATCCTGCATTATTGGTAATAACAGGCTGTAGGAGAATCTAGCCACACCAACAGTCACAATTAAACTACTGATACCGGCAAAATATACTCGAAATTTTGTTAACGCCATTAGCATGTTAACCACTTTGAATTATAAATAATTAACAAAGAATACGTTAACCTGCTAATCTTAAAAATTGAATTATTTAGAATAAATACTTCTTATTAAGAGAACTATATGGAAATTTTGACACTAAAAACCTTCAAAGCTGTAGTCGATGAAGAAGGTATTAAAGGCGCAGCGGATAAACTGCATACGGTTCAATCTAATATCACCAACCGAATTAGAAAGCTCGAAAGCGAGCTGGATACCAAACTATTTAATATTATTGGTCGTAAGTTACAGTTAACAGCGAGTGGACAACAGCTTTGCGAATATGCCGATCAAATTTTGCAGTTAGAATATCAGGCCACATCAGCCATTTTACGCAATAAAGGAAGCTATGAGTTAAGAGTTGGTATGCCAGAAACATTCGCAGCGGTTCACATGCCTCTGGCCCTCAAACAACTCAAGCTTAATCATTCTCAAATTCGCACCAAAATTTATACCGATACCAGCGACAGACTGGTGTTTTCGGTACTAAACAATAAAGTTGACTGCGCCGCGATTGGTAATGCACCTAAACATGAAAAACTGGTTGTTATCCCTATAGTGAAAGAAGAATTGATCATGGTCACGCCGCTAGACAGTGAACATGATCCGGTATTATTGGTCAGAGATGAAGGCTGTGGCTATAGAAAACACGCCCTTATTTGGCAACAAAAGGCTGGACGAGATCATGATGAGCTCATGGTGATGAGCAGTGCGGATGGTGTTTTAGGTTGTATTGCCGCGGGTTTGGGCTACACGATTATTGGCAAGAATATGGTGACAGGAAGCCGCTATGAGAAGTCACTCGTTATGACACCAGTGAGCCATGGCCCAAAGCATGTTCAGTTGTCGATTGTCTATCGTAAAGGTAGCCTATTAGAGGCTGGAATATTAACCCTTGCAAAACTGTTAACCAAATAGCGATGCTACCGCCCTAAATCAAAGGGCCTCTTAGATAACTCAAAAAATAAATGGAAAAATTAAACAATTCAACTCAATAACTTAATCAAAAAAACCAAGTCGAAACACTAAGTCAATGACACCAATCACTGCACTATTCCATGGTCCTCAACCTTATGCTCTAAAAATCTGGTAAGGACGGATTGATCTTAACTCCTGAACGATAGAACTATCACACAGCCAACTGCCCCAAAAACGGTTTGTTTTACGTACAAATAAACTTGTCGCCATTTTAAAATAACATCGTTAATTTTCGCCTAATCTAAACTGCCCTAACAAAGGATGATGATCTGATGTTTCGGTATCGATTACCCGTGCAGATTCTAAAGTCAGTCCTCGGTAATAAAGATGATCTATGGGATAGCCCATCACTGTTGTTCGAGTATCTTTAACAGGGATGACAGCCTTAAGCCCTAATGTGTTGGTTATTTGAGCTAACATAGACAATCTGGCTTGGCGCCAGGTATTTAAATCACCACCGAAAATGATTGGCCCTTTATGAGCTTGCAAAGCGGGTAGAAGTTGCTGTAACTGCTGCGCATAACTGTCTAGAGCATACTCAAAGTTAATACTGTGCAAATTGGCCACCAGCAGAGTCTCACCATTAGACAAAGGGAAATAACTTAACAGGCTCGACTTGGGGAATTGTATCAATGGTTCGGCCGTCAAATAGCCACAACTTTGACTCGCAGAAACCTCAGACAGGTTCATCACCCCAAGTGATGTCTCACCTTGACGAAATGCTTGTACCATTGCCAATTGATGATGACTTTGCTGCTGCCATTGCTCAAACTCATCTGATAACTTCACTTCTTGCAGCAACAATAACTGATTCTGGCTGGCTAACTGGCTTAACAACGTTTGCCAGCCGGAATTTTGTTGTTTATAGATATTCCAGCTCGCGACAGCCAATTGACCATCAATATCCAAAGTCGCTTCAGGAGTGGCAGTAACGCATTGAGCCGTAAATGAACCTTGTGGACTGTTAATCACCCGGGGATCTGTCGCCAAGTGAATAAACTGTGCCATAAGGCTAGCTGTCGCCATTGAAAGTATGACGACAACAATACTGCTCCATAGAATAAGCCTGAGCAGTTTATGCTTAGGTTGCAATGGGGATGCTGACTTTGAGCGAAAAATAGCGATTGCGATCTCCCTCTAATGATTTGAAATAATGTCTAAAAACTCGACAAGAGCTTGAATGACATTAACCTGCTTAACAGCAACTTAAATAACCTGAGCTTCAACAATGCTCATTTTATTGCTACTGATTTAATCAAGGCTAATATCATTAACACTGGCCCCACTATAATAAAACAAACGCTTTAATATACCCAGCTAGACAGATGGATGAGGGTAAATCAAATCTTTTAAAAAGCTGATATGATAAGTGCATGTTTTTTCTACATGATTGGTCTACTGGCTAGCTATGGTTGAGCTTTACAAAATATTAACGATAATCAGCGTATTAGCCTATTGGTTAATTATTGCCGGGATCACCGCCCGTATTGTCTATAAAAGGCGATCCGTCGGGGTTTCGTTAGCTTGGATGATGCTTATCTATGTGATCCCCATCCTAGGCGTTGTGCTTTACTTACTCGTGGGTGAGATGAACCTTGGGAAAAAGCGGGCCGTCAGGGCCAAAGAAATGTACACGCCCTATCGAAAATGGTTCAGTCGACTGTTTACAACTCATCAATTTCGTCCGCAAAATGTAAATGACTATACGATTAACATTAGCCAGTTATGCGAAAACCGCCTAGGTATTCCGACGTTGTCAAACAACCAACTAACCCTTAAATCATCACCGGAAACAATTTTAACGACCTTACTGCAAGATATCCAACAAGCGCAGACATCAATTCATTTCGAGTTCTATATTTGGTATCCAGGCGGACTGGCAGACCAGGTTGCCCAAGCACTGATTGATGCAGCAGAGCGTGGGATTGCAGTAAAAATATTGCTCGACGCCGCTGGCAGTCGAACATTTTTTAAAAGTCAGTGGCCAAAACGGATGCGTGATGGTGGCGTTATTATTGTTTCCGCGTTGTCAGTTTCTCCGATACGAATGTTCTTTCGCCGACTCGACCTGCGACTTCACCGTAAAATAGTGGTGATCGATAACCAAATCGGATATACAGGCTCCATGAACTTAGTCGACCCTAAATATTTTAACCAAAGCGCTGGCGTGGGTGAATGGGTCGATGTCATGGTAAGAATTACCGGTTCTAATGTGCCAGTACTTAATTGTATTTTTGCGTGGGATTGGGAAACTGAAACTGACCAAAGAATTTTACCCGAGCCACCAGATTATCACCCAGATGGGCATAAAAAATCTGATATGGTGCAAGTTATTCCTTCTGGGCCCGGCATGCCAGAGGACATGATCCAGCAGGTGTTGTTACTGAGTATTTATCAAGCCAAACACAGTATCACCATCACTAGCCCTTATTTTGTACCCAGTGAAAACCTACTGTTTGCATTAACCGCAGCCTCATTGCGCGGTGTGCAAGTTAACTTAATTATCCCCGATAAAAATGATTCACTGATGGTGGAATGGGCAAGCAGATCATTCTTTGGTGAATTACTCAATTCAGGGGTGAATATTCATCGTTTTTGTGGCGGTTTTTTGCATACAAAATCAGTGGTAATCGATCTGCACCACTGCTTAATCGGTACTGTTAACCTTGATATGCGCAGTTTGTGGCTCAATTTCGAAGTGACGCTTTCTGTAGAAAATTTAGAATTTACTCAATCTCTCAGTCAAGTCCAACATCAATATATGGCCAATTCAATTAAAATGGATGCGCGGGAGTGGCGCAAACGACCGTTGTTCAAACGATTAGTGGAACAATTTTTTTACTTTTTTAGTCCACTGCTATAACGGTCGATACGATAAGCTGGCGGTTGAATCAGGGCTATATCATCTGCACGAGCTATCAGTAACTGTAACTTAGTAAATGTCACTCATATCAATAATAGGCTTAGCAACTGTGACACAATAATGGACAAGATTAAAAAGGGGACTGTATGGCACAAAACCATTGGATACTTGTTCACTAGGGCCCTTGTTGGAATAAAAAAATATGGATCACAGTTAAGTAATAAGCGATAAATCGGCATCAATATTGGCTTAAACCAAGTGTGAAAATAATAACCACTCACTGCCACTATCTGTACTTCAATAAGTAATAAGAAAACATCAAGACTGACAAAATCAATAAACAAGGCCAAAGCGGCTAACTCAGGACCAAGCAGTAGAAATATGCCTAAAATAAGTATTGCGGTAATTTTCCACAGCCATTTTTCATGTTCATCAATCTTCCTTGCTAAAATAAGTTAACCCTTAACATGTAAATCAGAACGTTATACTTGTCAAAAATCGTTAAAGTGACTTAATGACTTAATGACTTAATGACTAGCAATAATGCACTGCGAACCATTGTATTTATTGAATTTATTTTATGTAAACAGCTAATTAATAAGTTTCTATTCTTCACTAAATATAATGTCTGCATAATAAGATTCAGCTTGTTTACCACTGTTATCTGTGTCTGTCATTATCGCGATGATATCGATGTATTGATAGGCTTTACGATTAGCGGTATCACTGCCTTTATCACCAAAGGTTTCAATCAAGTCTTGGTATACATTGCGCTTTTGTGGATACCATCTGCCCTTCTGCGCTTCCTGACCTCTAATAGAGAGCATTTTGACACTTGAGCCAGCAAAAGCGTT
The DNA here is from genome assembly GCF_014163845.1 of Shewanella sp. SR43-4. NCBI lineage: Bacteria > Pseudomonadati > Pseudomonadota > Gammaproteobacteria > Alteromonadales > Shewanellaceae > Shewanella > Shewanella sp. SR43-4. Next base: position 76,388 of record NZ_JACJEB010000018.1, read on the forward strand.
GTCCCAAACCAAGCCCTGATCTTGATTACTCGACCAAACGTAGTTTAATGATTTGGTATTCCACACCATGAAACCACCATCAATAACCACATAAATTCGAGCAACAAAGTCGTCGCCTTTTTTACTGCGCTCATTTAACTGCAGCAGTTGCTTTTCGACGAGCCAACTCCAGTTGAGGTAAGGCGTTACCATAAGATCAATTTGGCGTTCTAACACTAATCCTGACGCGGCATTATGACTAAGTGCTTTTAGTGCCAAACGCCCTTTATACTCAACGATGGAGTAAATTGATTTACCGGAAAACACTTTAGGGTGCCACTTATCTATGCCCTTTTCACTTAATGACGTCAGATTGATAGTAGCATTCACGTTCAAACACACGATGACGCTAATCAATAATATAAACCATCGCAGCATTGCGATCTCCTATCATAACACTCAGTCACATTACGTCTAAAGCTGACAAAATATTACCATTAATAACCAATGGAGATATCCATGATAATGACTGGCTAATATGGACGTAATATTAAACATTCCGATCGGCAGGATGATTGATACCATCGCCAGTGACAATGTGACCTAACTCAAATGGATTAACACCTTCTAAACACCCAATATTAAAGCCATATTCAGTTGGGTTTGAACGTCGTTGATGATGAGTGTAAATACCGCAAAGTGAGCAAAAATAATGCTTTGCAGTATGAGTATTAAATTGATAAAGCCTCAACACATCTTGACCTTTTACCACTCGAATACCATCCAGCTTAACGGAAGCAACAATCGCCCCCTTTCTACGACAAATTGAACAATCGCATCGTCTCGGATTTTCAAGACCATTGGGTAGCGTAAGTTCAAGTTCAACAGCACCACAATGACATGTCGCTTTGTGTTTCAGTTGGATCTCGATGTTGCCAACTCGCTTTATCATAACTAGCTTCCTTTATGCAGTAAGCAGAAAATAGTGAGTCGCGCAGCTGAAGCTATGGCTCAAAGAGGCATCAATAATGCTCTACAGATACCCGTAAAGCTGTTGATTATAGAGTCAAAAAGGCTCTGACTCTATACAGCAAACACTACTTAGCCGCTTTCTGAGCGGCTAACACAGTCGCCATAGACGGCACAATCGATACAGGGTCTAAGCGCATTTGGAACCAGTTTAAGCGCCAATCTAAATGTGGCCCAGTTACTCGACCTGTCGCGCCAATTTCAGCGACTTTATCGCCTTGCGCTACTTTGTCACCCACTTTTAAATACAGTTTACTTAAATGTAAAAATGTTGAGCTCACCCCATAGCCGTGATCAATAATCACAGTGCCACCAGAATAAAACATGTCGGGTTCAGCTAAGGTTATAACGCCGTCTGCAGGCGCAACCACTACAGTGCCTGTTGGGCGGGCAACATCAACCCCAAAATGTGGATTTCCGGGTACGTCATTGTATATGCGCTGACTACCATATACCCCTGAAATTCTGCCTGTTACAGGCCAAATAAAGCTTTGCATAAATGCATCTTGCTGACTAAATAAGTCTCTGGCTGCACGAGTCTGTTTAGCATCTTTAGCAGCCCTCGCTTGAGCGACGGGATCTGGTTTCATTATTTTCTGGCTTATGCCGGTGACCCGATCAATTTTGTAGTCTCTTGCGGCTATTTTTAACGGCTTAATTTCTGTTAATCCGTCTGGGTAGATCACTTTAAATACTTGGTCTTTTTTCGCGTCTCTATCAAACCCTATAGCAAACTGACCGTCTGGGGTGACTTTTACTGCTTGATCATTCAATAAAACCTTACTGCCGGCTGGCACAGCCCCGCGCACTAAAGCACCTTGTTCAAACTGGCCTTGAAAGGTCACAGCGGCAAACGAATTAGCCGTTAAGCCACAAAAGCTGACCACCAGCATTGCTGCAGTTGATATCAATTTTAAAATGGTATTTTTTAATAACATAATCGAAACGCATTCCTTGTTAATCGCGACAAAAAGATAAAAAAAAGGGCCACCTTAAGGCAGCCCATTAATAATACTTGATTAACCTCTTACCGCAATGGCCCCTTTGCCAATACCTTCGTAAGCAATCACTTTAAAATGACTTTTAGGCTCTTTACTGGCCAATGTCTTTGCCATGTATTCAGCAAGCATCTCAACAGTAGTGTCGTGAGGAATTAAGTCACAGCAATGCTTAGGCATTGCTAATTGAAAATCACCTTGAGGCGCAACATAATGAAAACCATAGTGTGTTTCGTCGCTGATTTTAGTCTGCTTAGACAATTCTAGGGTTTTTACCGACACTAAATCCTCTTCGGTGCCGAGGTAAATGTCATGCCAACGTTCTGCCCAATATTGGTCCCATTTGGGCTCTGCAATACCATTTTCAAATACCGTTACTGGGCTACGATGACCATGGGCAATCCGCTGACAGTTGCCGTCATGCTTGCGTAATCCGTGGCTGTAATGGTAAAACGGGCTATCGAGCACTTCGCTGCGTAATGTGAGGCTGATGCCTTGGACATTTTCCGGTAACACTTCACGTAAGGCTTTCTTCAAAAAGTCATTGACGCTTTCATAGTCAATCACTTCTGAAGGAATAAGCGCAAATGCTTGTGAAGGACAGGCTAAATGTATGTCACCTTTGTCACTGCTAAAATCCATCCAAACACGGTCGCCCTTCTGCTGCCAGCGCACTTCGCTACAAGCAGTAGGGATTAACAGGCGATGATCGGCTACATCATCAATGGTGTTTTTGATGATGCGTTTAACCTTGCCAAAATCGAGCACCATATTTTGCTCATCCAAGCCACCATCTAATAGCACATCGACAATCCAGCTTTCACCAACCATGCCTCGAACAGGACAAAGGTAAGAAAAATCGATTACAGTTAAATCTTTTACAAACAGTTGCATTAATGCTCCTAGGCAGAAAAACAGTCCACCTCAGTATAAATGTATTCCTAACGGCGCATGCCAGTGGAAGGTCTATCTTACGTGATCAGCATTTATCCGACTATCAACTCTTAGTCTAATATTCACGGGGGAATTACCACATGCTATTCGCAATGAGTCATAACCCGCCAATCGATTCAATGCCAGTAAAAGGTCACGTTGATACTCTAAATGATATCAACGACATTCTAAACAAAAGCCAAGCTATGAGCGAGTAAACATCGAAGATAAATGTAATAAATTAGTCTAATCGCAGTAATAGACCTGAATCGAGATAAAAGCTTGCGAGGGGAATTACGACACCCAAAGGTGGAGTATGTTTTAATGTAGTGAGCAATGAATTAATGCATTTACATAAAACATTAACTAGGATCTTTTTATCTCAGGTGATCACAGGTTGTTCGAGATAAACGGTTTATTTTATATACCAGAGCAGCGCAAATGTTGAATGATAGAGACCAAGCTTCTAACAGACTAATAAATTGCAACAAAATGACTCTATAAACACGTTTAGCTGATGCTTCAAGCAGTATTTATAATGGTGATAACACCGAAATGGCCAACAGTGATTCAACATCGGTGAACCTAGATATTTACGCTAATGCAGTACTAAAAGTCGTAATGTTAATGGCAAAGCAGCTTACACACTCTGTAAGCTGCATTTTTGTTACTTTACTTTAATTTCATTAGGTAAATTGCTGTTACGGATCGTAGGCAAAAACTCGTTAAGATCTTGTGGTAGTCGCGGTTTGCTATACAGATATCCTTGAACCAAATCACAGCCATTAAGCCGCAAAAAATCGGCTTGTTCGACGGTTTCCACCCCTTCTGCAATAATCTGTAAATTCAGGGCATGACCCAATGCAATAACCGCCTTAGCTATGGCGGTGTTATTGGTATCATGAGGAATGTCTCGCACAAACGATTGATCGATTTTTAGCTTATCAATTGGTAACTTTTTGAGATAATTCAGAGAAGAGTAACCAGTACCAAAATCGTCGATACTCAAGGCTATTCCCATAGCACCTAATAATTTCAAATCACGAATAATTGCATCAGGATCATTCATCATACAAGATTCGGTGACCTCTAATTCCAAATGTTTCGCAGGTAATCCCGTTTCTAATAAAATAGAACGTACTTTATCAACAAAATCATTCCTTTGTAGCTGTAAGCTCGCCACATTAACGGAAATACGTTCAAATGTTTTGCCTTGTGTTAACCACTCTACCCCCTGCAAACAGGCAGTTTTTAATACCCATAAACCAATATCCCAAATCAAACCAATCTTCTCGGCTAATGGAATAAATTCAGCAGGAGAAATTTGACCTAAAGCCGTATCGTGCCAGCGAATAAGGGCTTCAAAACCATTTGGTTTTAAATCGGATAGCTTAACCTTTGGTTGATACATTAAATAAAAATCTTCATTAACTAATGCTTGATGCAATGCCGTTTGCAGTTTTAATTGTTCTGCTGCTTGTTTGGTCATGGACTCGGTATAAAAAGCGTAATTATTTCGCCCATCCAATTTAGCACGGTGCATAGCGGAGTCAGCATTTCGTAGTAAGCTGTCATGGTCATCGCCATCACTGGGGTAGATAGCAACGCCCATACTGGCAGTTAACCTTACAGATTGAGAATTATCCAATATAAACGGACGCTCAAACACGCTGCGAATGCGATCAATTGATGAGGTGACAGAATCTGTCCCCATAATACTAGGCAGCATGATGACAAATTCATCGCCACTTAGACGGGCTAACACATCAAAATCAGATAAGGCGTAAGATAAACGTTTAGCTAACTCAACTAAAATTTCGTCGCCAATAACATGACCTAAACTGTCATTAATGTGCTTAAAAAAGTCGATATCTAAAAACACAATCGCCAGCTGCTTTTTGGCCCGATGAGAGTGATTAACCTCTTGCTCAAGCAATGACATAAATTGCATTCTGTTTGGGAGCTGTGTCAGCGGATCAAAATAGGCTAAATTTTTTAATTTTTCTTCATTTTGTTTTTGAGCAGAAATATCGGCAAATACTGCCACATAATACTGAATGATATTTTGTTTATCTAAAACGGCACTAATAGTGATCTTTTGTGGAAATATCGCCCCATGTTTGCGACGATTCCAAATTTCACCATGCCATTTACCTTGAACAAGTAACGTATTCCACAAACGCTCAAAGAAGCTTTTTGGATGACGACCGGAATTAAGTAATCTCGGATTTTTACCTAATACCTCTTCACGACTGTAACCCGTTATATCAGTAAAGGCTTGGTTAACTTCAGTAATATTTCCATCACTGTTGGTTATCACTACACCTTCTACAGCATTTTGAAACACACTCGCGGCTAGAATAAGTTGTTCTTCAGCCTCTTTGTGCTTGGCAATATTGCGGGTCATTCCGATAACCCCGGTCAATTTGCCTTGAGCATTGCTAATTGGGGCTTTAATGGTTTCGAGCCAGACTTTATTAAAGTTGACGTCGACTTCTTCACATTCAGACACCACTACGGAAGCTCCGCTATTGATGGCTAATTTATCGCTCTCAATAAATTCATTTGCAGTGCGTTGATCAAATAAATCAAAGTCGGTCTTCCCCAGAATTTGCTCTTTTGATTTTCGCCAAGCTCTCTCAACACTTTTATTACATGAAACATATTGCCCATTGGTGTCTTTTACCCAAATATGCTCTTCAAAAGCATCAATAAAGGATTGTAAATCAACATCAAGAGACACTGGCTTGCTCGCATGAGAATCGATCGTTAATGAGCTTATATAATAGCGGATTGCATTACTTAGCATATCGGCTATGCGTATTTGCATAGCCGATAAGGCTTGATTTAATACCTCTTCAGACGGCGGCTTCTCTTGAGTGCTAAAGCTTATCACGCCAATAATAGTACCTTGGGCTGAACGAATAAGCTTGTGGTAAACACACGAATGCTGATCGAGGGTGGTGACATTATGGGTGAGGGTCGCTTTGAGATGTTGTAATACACTAGACTCATGTTGTTGCTGGGTATTTTTATCAATATTTTGACTTGTGCAAATAACATCAATACTCAGTTCAATATTGGCCTGATAAAAAATGATAGCAAGACGAAACTCGGCAGAAATATCGTTTATTTCTAGCTGCCATTCTCTTAATTGCGCTTGAGAAATAGCTTTTTTCAGCATATCAATTTCCTGAATAGTGTTGGTTGACTCATGTTCTTATAAGCATATTTGTATCCATTAAGAGTATGCTTATTGACATTATTTGCAATATTATTGCGAGATCAGATCTGAAACTATCCTATTGGGTGTGATAAAACAACAATATGTCATCGATTAGAGTGATTAATGCAATAACCCACTACAAGTAACCGATTAAAGCTCCCAATTCAATCATTCCTAATGCATAAAAAACAAAAAAGGAGCCCAAAGGCTCCCTTTCTATTTTACCGACATAAACCCGATAATTTTCTGAATATTAGCTATTTTTCAGTGCCGCAATACGTTTTTCTAATGGAGGGTGGCTCATCATTAGCTCAGCCATTGAACGTTTACCGTTAATCCCAAAAGCCGACATTTGAGCTGGCATAGCACCAGATTCAGGACCTTGGCGTAAACGCTCTAACGCAGCAATCATTTTGCCTTTACCTGCTAATCGCGCCGCCCCTTCATCGGCCTTAAACTCACGGATACGTGAGAAGTAAGCCACAATCATTGAAGCTAAAATGCCAAACAACATATCAAGCACAAATACCACAGCCATATAAGCAAACATGCCTAGGCCTTCACCTTCTTCATCATTGCTAGAAACAAAATTGTTAATAATGCCAGCAACAACACGTGCAGCAAAAATAACAAAGGTGTTCACGACGCCTTGGATTAAGGTTAAAGTCACCATATCGCCGTTTGCCACATGGCTTACTTCATGTGCAAGTACGCCTTCAATTTCATCTTGAGTCATGCCATAAAGCAAACCTGAACTCACTGCGACTAAGGCATTGTTTTTACTTGGGCCTGTAGCAAAGGCGTTCATTTCAGGTGACTGGTATATAGCAACTTCAGGCATCTTAATACCAGACTTTTCAGCTTGGCGTGCAACTGTTTCAACTAACCAACGCTCCATATTATCACGAGGATGGGTGATGACTTCGCAACCCATGGTTTTCTTGGCCATCCATTTTGAAATGGCTAAACTGATAAACGAACCACCAAAACCAAAAATGGCAGCAAATACTAACAGTCCACCCATTGTTGAGGTATTAACCCCAAGAATAGACATTACAATTGAAGCAACCAGTAATATGGCAAAGTTGGTTGCGATCAACAAAAATATACGCTTCATTTAAGCTCCTGTATGGCAAAAGTGCCGATTTTTCATTGTTACTAAAGACATAATATGTCCAAAAAATTTAAATTCAAGCTTAGTTGTATTAAAAAAAATTTATACTCTTTTATGAGCTGACAAAACAGAGACTTGAAATTCAAGCGAGCTGAGTCTAGGGAGGTTTGATTAATTGAAACTGAAAAATAACCGCCAGAAACAAACTCTGTGTCGACAATGGTTAATCTTTGTTAAACTGTCGAAAACAATGAACAAAAAGGACTTTTTATGACCATTAATGCGTTAATGCTGAGTGCTTCACGCGTCGGTGACTCTGCTTATTTAACTCATGCTGTCGAGCTTATTCGTCCATTAACCCAACCTGGGCAACAGTGGCTATTTATTCCCTATGCGGGAGTCAGTGTTAGCTACGATGAATATTTGACAAAAGTACAGACTGCACTTGAACCATTGTCAATAACCATTAATAGCATTCATCAATTTGCCGACCCAAAACAAGCAATTCAAGATGCGGCCGGAATTTTGGTTGGCGGTGGTAATACATTTCAATTACTTAACGAATTATATCGTTACGACTTAGTGCATTTAATCCGTGAACAAGTACAAAGTGGTATGCCGTACATTGGCTGGAGTGCTGGCTCAAACATTACTGGAGCCAGCATTCGTACCACCAATGATATGCCAATTGTTGAACCACCATCATTTACCGCCTTAGGTATACTGCCGTTTCAATTAAATCCGCATTACACTAATTACCAGCTGCCGGGTCATAATGGTGAAACGCGCGCGCAACGCTTGTTAGAATTTACCTTAGTTGATCCTTTAACGCCGGTTATCGGAATCCAAGAAGGCAGCGCCCTATGGCGTCAAGGTGAAACATTACGGTTAATTGGCAATGAAGTAGCTTACTTATTCCATGGTAAGCAACAAGAAGTCGAGATAGCGGCTAATAGCGATTTATCTGATTACTTATAATTGAGCTATCTGTACAGATACTTATCGATAACTTACTAAAATACACTAAACCTAAACCATTGAGCTTTATCTATAAGCTCAATGGCAGTTAATGTTGAGTGATTGGCCATTAAAAGTTACTGGCGACTGTTTGCTGATTAATACTTAGTATGAACAGTTACTAGTTACTCAGTATCATACTGATTTCGTTCACTAGGTATGTCGGTTAAGTATTCAACAAATTCGACTTCAAACCCGTTCGGGTCTATAAAGTAGCGGCTTTTATAAAAAGGGTCATGACCACCGATGATCGCCACCTCAAAACCGACCAAGGCCAATCTTGCCACTAATGCATCAATGTTATCGACTACATAGGCAAAGTGTGCCAAACCTAATGCATTACTTTTAAGATCGCGAGCTTCCCCTGTCCCCGAATCATTTAACGACAAATAATGATAATCATCACCAAAATGTAGCCATTTTCTTGGTGTACCATGCCAAATAGATTCGCCACCACCACGCACTCGCCAATGCGGAAATGCGGCTTTATAAAATACTAATGACTCGTCTAAGTCATTCACTACTAAATTTAAATGTTCTAATCGCATCTCTTATCTCCTTATTAATAATTCAACACAGCTTAATACCTCAAGTTAACTTGAGGTAAAGGATTATTTTTGCCAAAATGATAAAAAATAGTTGGAATAATAATGGAAGCAGAATTAAGTGTTGGCCAAGTTGCAAAGCGTTGTGGGATCAATGTGTCCGCTATCCACTTCTATGAACAAAAGGGCTTAATCAGTAGTTGGCGAAATCAAGGCAATCAACGTCGTTATGCACGAGACGTTATTAGGCGAATATCGCTCATTAAAGCGGCGCAGCAATTAGGGATATCACTTGATGAAATACACCTTGCTTTCGCGAGTCTACCCAGTGGAAGAACAGCGACCAAAGAAGATTGGGCTGATTTATCCAATGCTTGGAAACAATCACTAACCCAAAGGATTATTAAGATGCAAAAATTAAAAGACTTATTAGAAGGTTGTATTGGTTGTGGTTGTTTATCGATGAAAAACTGTCCACTGTATAATCCTGATGATTTGCTCGCTAAACAAGGGCCAGGACCGGTGCTATTAAACAACCAAGACACAGAATAAAGATTAGACTAATAAATTTTGAACACAAAAAAGCCTAGTGTAAAAAACTAGGCGTAAGCAATAAGCTAAAAATGGGGAGGGAGATAACACTAAAGGTTGTGAATATGGCTTAAATATTAGATTACACTTAAGCCACATATACACCAAGCTAACAATAAAGGTTTAGCCGAGCGTGTTTGTTGCTACAATATCAATTTTACGTGGTTTCATCGCTTCTGGAATTTCACGAATCAAATCGATATTGAGTAAACCGTGTTCTAAGTCCGCCCCAATCACTCGCACATGATCAGCTAGTTGGAAAGTGCGTTCAAAGCCTCGTTCAGCAATGCCTTGATGTAAATATTTTCGTTCGTCACTTTTAGCAGTCTTATTGCCTTTAACTAACAATTTTTCGCCTTCGCTCATGATATCTAATTCAGGCATAGAAAAACCTGCAACAGCCATAGTGATCCGATAACGGTTTTCACCTAAAAGCTCAATATTATAAGGAGGATAACCAGTGTTAGCATTATTGGCTGCTGCATGTTCAGCAAGTTGCGCTAAACGATCAAAACCAATCGCACTACGATAAAGAGGAGTTAAATCTGGAGAAATATTAAAATTACGCATGTTCATACCCTTGTCTAAAGCAATATGTAAAAATGACCACTGTTTATGTTAGTGGTGTTACGAGTTTACAGTCCTTTCGGCACTGTGTTAGCAAGTTTACTGAAACCTCAATCGAGCATTTCGTTAATCATTCTTGCTACATAATATATATATGGATGACTGAAAATATAACAAGTGTAGCAGGTGAAAAAATAATATTTAAGTCATAAAAATCTTAAAATAGACTATAAAATCAGTGAACTAAAAAATAACTATTTTAGATAATAATCAGTGGTATTAAGTTGATTTCACAATGATGACTTTTGTCACTGGTAATTTTGATTGAAGTCGTCACAATAATAGACAACAAAACACATCAATCTGCACTCGGGATAAGAGATGAGCATATGGTGATAAAGATCATAAATTTAGACGTTAACCACTATCAAACTAGTCATCTGTTTTACTCATAAGGCAAATTGAAGCGTTAATAGCTGCTCTATTGCAGGTTAATTTAACGAAGTTAGCAAAGTAACAGGCTATTTAATAAGACTAATAAGGACATTTTATGAACCCAGCAACAATGGCATTACTGATCCCAATTTTGGCTATTTTGGGCAGTTTTATCGTGAGCATAATGAAACTTAGAGAGCGCCAAGCTCGTGCCACAACAGACCAAGCAAGCAACAATAAAGCCCTACATGATGAAATAAGCGCCCTACGTAAACGGATTGAAGTGCTTGAGCGTGTTGTAACCCAAGACGCATACGATCTAAAACAAAAAATTAATAATGCATAAGTTGTTTTGAACACTATTAGCATCGAGTCAATTGCAGACTATTTTAAATTGCTTAGATTTAAGACTCAAAACAAAAAGGCCACCCGATTAAGGTGGCCTTGCTGTTTTATTTGGCGCCTGGAAATGACCTACTCTCGCATGGGCATATCATCCACACGGGTCAATGGTTTAGGTCCAAGAACGGCTTTAAATCTCAAATTGCAGACGTAAAAAAGCCCGCTACATAATAGCGGGCTGTTTCACGACTCTTTCAAGTCAATTAAGCGCCTAGAAATAACCGACTCTCGCATGGGCATACTGGCCACACTAATTAATTGCTTAGATGTAAGCCACAAAACAAAAAGGCCACCCGATTAAGGTGGCATTGCTGTGTTCTTTGGCACCTAGAATTGACCTACTCTCGCATGGGCATACTGGCCACACTGACTAATTGCTTAGGTTTAAGGCACAAAACAAAAAGGCCACCCTATTAAGGTGGCCTTGCTGTTTTATTAGGCGCCTGGAAATGACCTACTCTCGCATGGGGAGACCCCACACTACCATCGGCGATACTGTGTTTCACTTCTGAGTTCGGAATGGGATCAGGTGGTGCC